>MVCT01000056.1 GCA_002049945.1 Candidatus Cloacimonas sp. 4484_140 | reverse complement strand
TCGAGGTTAAAAGCACAAAGTGGGCAGCTTGTGATAAGCGCTTCACATCCTGCATTACGCGCTGAATTTATGATCTCATAAGTTCGTTTGATCGTTACATCTTTTTCTGTGACCGTCTGATATGCACCACAGCACTCTAATCGGTAAGGAAAAACAACACCTTCGCCGCCAAGTGTATCTACAAGTTCCTCCATTATAACAGGATCTTCAAAATCATCGATGGCAAGTTCCTTGGGACGCACGAGAAGGCAGCCATAGTAAGCGCCGATCTTTAGGTCTTTCAGCGGCTTCGTAACCTTGTTCTTGATCTCGTCAAAGGTGATCCTGTCTTTAAGAATGCTGAGAAGATGTACAACATCGGTCGTTCCCTTGAACTTTGAATCTTCTTTGTACATAAAATCATTGACTTTACGCAGATTTTCTTCATCATTAAGAATGAATTCCTTTGCTCTCTTCAGTGTGTTGTAGCACATACTGCACAAAGTTACAAGTTCATCATATCCCTGATTTTCAGCGCGGAGTAGATTTCTGATCGAGGAAAGCTGGAGCATTAGATCATCAGTTGTCATCGAGAATACTGTACCGCAGCAGATCCAATTTTCCATCTCTTCCAATGGTTGTCCGAGTATGTCCATGACCTGCATGGCAGAATCTTCGAAATTCTTGGCATTTGTCTTCAGGGTGCAGCCCGGGAAATATCCAAGTTTCATACTATATTCCTTTTAAATTTCATGTTAATAGAAGTCAGAAGACTGAAGTCAGGAGTCAGAAGATTGATTTTTTGCCATACAACCAGCCCTTGAAAGCTTTTTGTCGGCTTATTATTCTGTCTTCTGTTTTCTGTCTTCTGACTTCTCATAAATTTATCCTGTTAACTTACGAAATGCACTGACCAATGCAATTGGGGGAAGGTCTTTGAGGTCTTTTGATTTTATATCTTCGGGTTTAAGAGTGCCCTCGCGCTGACGAAGATTGATGGTGCGAAGTGCTTCCATAACTTTTGCGACTTCAATACCTTTTGGACAGCGTGTCGAGCACTGCAGGCATGTCGAACAGATCCAGATAGTCCTTGAATTAAGTATTTCATCTACGGAACCGAGTTGAATAAGGCGCATGACCTGGTTAGGGGAGTAGTCCATGTAATCTGTGACGGGGCAGCCGGAAGAGCAGATTCCACACTGATAGCAATCAAAAACATTTTGTCCTGAGATTTCTTCAATTTTATCAACGAGAGAGTTTTTTATTTTTTCGCGAGTGATCTTTAAACTCATTATTGTTCCTCATTATAATCATAACCTGCCTGAAAAGCTTTCATGTTCAGGTCAATGAATTTGCTGGGTACAGAATCTGCGATAGCTTCCTGCATTGCTTCGGGGGAAACGATCTTTGCCTGTTTTGTGGCGAATCCCAGCATAACAATGTTTGCAACGATCTTTTTGCCAAGTTCCTCAGCGAGACGCGTTGCCGGTATTCCTTTTGCAATAAAATTTTTGTGGGATTGTAACTTTTCCACAAGGTCTGTATCATATAACAGGATGCCGCCTTTTTTTAAAATTGGTAGAAAAGTATCATATCCTTCCTGAGACATAGCAATGAGAACATCGGCTGTATCGACGAGTGGATATTCAACATTATCGGATGAAATAACCACCTGCGAGCTACAAGCGCCACCACGTGCTTCTGGTCCGTATGCCTGGGTCATAGAAGAGTGTTGCTGGTCATATATTGAAGCTGCTTTTCCAATAATGAAGGAAGAGAGGATAATACCCTGTCCGCCGAATCCTGAAATTTTTACTCTGAGTTCACTCATGTATTTCTCCTCATAATCGACGAATCTCTACTTGATGTATATTTTCGATCTTTTTTGTGAGAAATTTTTCTGGAATTGCTTTGCATCTCTTCCCAGTTCGCAAATTTTTCTAGCCGAGCTTTAATACCGGCTTGCACATTTTCCCAGAAAGTAGGTCTGTCATCGTTCACAAACTCACCGCATACAATCTCATTATCCATATTTAGAGGAATCGTAGTCGGATCGGCATCATGATCTATAATGGCACGAGTTTGGAATTCTTTGAGCATATCTAGCCCGGTTCCGCCCTTATTCTTTCTTGCAAAAACTGTTGGGCAGGGAGAAACGATCTCGATAAAACAGAATCCCTTTTTGTTAGCAGCAGTTGCAATGGAATCTGTCAAACGACGGGCATGCATTGTGGTCCAACGTGCCACGTAACTCGCACCGGATGCTGCTGCAAGTCCAACCAGATTGAAGGGCATCTCATAGTTACCGAAGGGGGCAGTAGAACTGTATGCTCCAAGCGGAGTGGTCGGTGCATTTTGACCGCCTGTCATTCCGTAAATAAAATTATTCACGCAGATCACATTAATATCCACATTCCTTCTCGCTGCATGGATGAGATGGTTTCCACCGATTGCAAAAAGGTCACCATCACCTGAAAATACAACCACCGTTAGATCGCGATTTGCGAGTTTTAGTCCGGTTGCAAAGGGTATCGCTCTTCCGTGGGTGGTATGATAAGAATCAAGGCGCAGATAGCCGGCAACTCGACCTGTACAGCCGATGCCTGAGACTATTGCAGTTTTATCATAAGATACACCTGCTTTTTTCAAACCTTCCACAAAGGCTGTCACCGCAGAACCAAGCCCGCATCCGGAACACCAGATATGAGGCATTCTATCCATCCTCAGAAGATCTTCCATTGGATGGGATTTTTCTTGTAATTGAGCTGTATTATTTGCCATATGCGACCTCTTCAATTGCGTGCAGCACGTCTTCAAATTTATGTATGCCTCCGCCGGGATGGGGAACGAGTTTGACAATAGAATCGTTATGTGCACATCGTTCCACTTCAAGTGATATCTGCCCGAGATTCATTTCCGGAACTACAAAACCTGCAACTTTTTTAGAGAGTTTACGGATTTTTTCTTCCGGGAAGGGCCATACTGTTTTCAAACGTAAATAACCGATTTTTATTCCCTTTTTCTTTGCCATGGTAATCGCAGGAAGTATGGTGCGAGATGTAATTCCATAGGAAATGACTATCACATCTGCACCTTCGATGTCATACTCTTCAGTTAGAGAAATATCATCAACATGATTTTTGATCTTGTTCACAAGACGGGGTACGAGCTCGTTCTGGCATTCAAAGGTCATGTTAGGATATCCGCGCTTGTCATGCGTAAGACCGGTTGTGTGATAGCGGTATCCATCACCAGCTTTTGCGAAATCGGGAATGAGATTTTTCCCGTAATCGTAAGGGAGATAATCTTCCGGTTTTTTATTTGTATATTTTCTGTCTATGATCTCAAGTTCTTCAACTGGAGGAATGACAACTTTTTCGGTCATGTGCCCGACAAGTGCATCTGCCATAATAAATACAGGCAATCTATATTTCTCTGAAAAATTGAATGCAGTTATAGTAAGATCAAAGAATTCCTGTGGGGAATTTGGTACAAGAGAGATACTTCCATAGTCACCATGCGAACCCCAGCGTGCCTGCATCATATCGGATTGTCCCCAGGAGGTTGGAAGCCCGGTAGAAGGCGAGCCCCTCTGAACATTCACTACAACGCATGGAGCTTCCATCATCATACCAAGACCGATATTCTCGGTCATAAGCGAGATGCCCGGTCCGGATGTTGCAGTCATAGATTTTGCACCAGCCCATGAAGCACCGAGTATGCCTGCTATGGAAGCGATCTCATCTTCATACTGTATAAATACTCCTCGAAGAAGCGGGAGTCTCATTGCCATACGTTCAGCAATTTCCGATGCTGGAGTGATGGGGTAGCCGCCAAAGAAACGGCAGCCGGCAGCCAGTGCACCTTCTGCACAAGCGATATCGCCCTGCATGAAATATTCACCTATTAATCGTGATTTTTTAAACACTACTCATCCTCCTTCTCAATTACAAATATTGCAAAATCAGGACAGATCATTTCACATAAGCCACAAAAAGTACACATGTCCGGTTTTACTACAATGGGAGGATGATATCCCTTCTTGTTAAAATCCTTGGAAACTTCAAGTACATTTCTTGGACAGTACTCGATACAGAAGGAGCATCCCTTACATCTGTCATTGATGATATGGATCTCTCCGCATATTGTTTTGGGTTTTTCTTTCCCAAATGGTTTTTCCCAAAATCTCATTAAAAACTCCTTGGATTTGAGACTTGAAATTTGAAATTTGAAATTTGAAACTTGAAATTTGATATTCGAAACTTGCAGTATATTTTCATTGTAAAATTAGTGTTTTTCATTTAATCTGTAAACATCCAATTCAAAAATTTCTTTCATATTATATTTATTTCATCCAATTTCGAGTTTCGAATTTCAAGTTTCAATTTTATACTCTTTTATACCTTCTTTATATATATCATTTCCATATATATCATTTGCAACTATGCATGGAAAATCCTCAACTTTGAGTTCACGAATTGCTTCTGTGCCAAGATCGTCATAAGCAATTACTTTTGCTTCTTTTATTGATTTGGCAACAACTACTGCAGCTCCGCCAATTGCAGCGAGATATACTGCTTTATTCTTTTTCATTGAATCAATAACTTCCTGATTGCGGGGTCCTTTGCCGATCATGCCTTTCAAGCCGACATCCATGAGCGCTGGTGCATAGGGGTCCATTCTGTAACTTGTGGTAGGACCTGCAGAGCCAATTGGTTTTCCCGGAGGAGCCGGAGCCGGACCGACATAATATATTATCTGTCCTTTAATATCAAAGGGAAGGTCTTTTCCTGCTTTGACAAGCTCGACCAGGCGTTTGTGCGCTGCATCGCGTCCTGTATAGATTGTTCCGCTGATGAGCACTTTATCGCCAATATGAAGCTTGGAAACATCTTCATCAGTAAAAGGAGTTGTTAATCGTATTGTTTGTGGCATGTGAGCTCCTTCCTAAATAACTGCACTTTTATGCCGTGCAGCATGACATTGAATATTCACTGCAACGGGCATTGATGCAATATGGCAAGGTTTATACATGATGGACACGCCAAGGGCAGTTGTTCTTCCGCCAAATCCCTGGGGACCGATTCCAAGCTTGTTTACTTTTTCCAGGATTTTTTTTTCTACCTTTGCCCATTTTTCTTCATGATGAGATTCATTAAGAGGACGAAGCAGAGCTTTTTTTGCAAGAAGCGCACTTTGCTCGAAGTTACCACCAAGACCCACACCAACAACGATTGGGGGACAGGGATTTCCACCGGAACGGCTTACGCGGTCAACTACAAAATCAACCACTCCTTCGATGCCGTCGGCAGCTTTCATCATTTTCACTTCGCTCATGTTTTCCGAGCCGCCGCCTTTTGGTGCGACAGTGATCCTGATCTTTTCGCCGGGTACAATATCAGTATAAATGAGAGCCGGCGTATTATCTTTTGTGTTCACACGGTCAATGATCGGATCGTTGACAATGGATTTTCTGAGATAGCCGTCTTTGTAACCCTGGCGGACACCTTCATTGATTGCCTCATAGAAGTCCCCTCCAACAAGATGAACATCCTGTCCTAGTTCAATAAAAACGACAGCCACACCTGTATCCTGGCATGACGGCATTTTCTCATTCGCAGCAAGTTCATAGTTTTCCAATAAGATGGAAAGCACTTCCTTTGCAGTTGGAGATTCTTCTTTCTCGTAGAATTCCTTGATCTTGTTCAGGACGTCTTCGCCAATGTAATAATTGGCATCGATACACAGTTTTCTGACTATATGGATAATTTCTTTTACATTGATTTCTCTCACGAAAGCTCCTCAATAATTTTAACCACGAAAAGCCCGAAAACCATAAAAATAATGTTTAAGTAAAATATTTTTAAAAACTCAGTTTTGTTAGTATCGCTTTTAACTTGTTTCATAAGTTGAATTTTCATTCAAAATAACATTTCGAGTTTTTTGTGTATGTCGTGGTTCATAATATGATATTTTATGATAAAACTTCTATGGTTGCTTGTCCCACATCTGCAGGGGATTTGCATACACGCACACCTGCCTGTTCCAATGCGAACATCTTTTCCTGAGCCGTTCCCTTGCTGCCTGCAATGATAGCGCCTGCATGTCCCATTCGCTTTCCTTTGGGAGCAGTCTGTCCTGCAATGAAGGCAACAACAGGTTTTGTCATATTTTCTTTTATATAATGAGCTGCCTGGATTTCCAGGTCACCGCCGATCTCACCGATCATAACAACTGCATGAGTTTCTGGGTCTTCTTCGAAAAGTTTCAGTAAATCTATAAATGTCGAGCCAATAATCGGATCACCGCCGATGCCAATGGCAGTAGTAATTCCCAGTCCTGCGTTTACGACCTGATTAGCTGCTTCGTATGTAAGAGTTCCGGATTTTGAGATGACTCCCACATTTCCTTTCTTGAAAATACTTCCCGGCATAATGCCGATTTTCGCTTCTTCTGCTGTGATGATTCCCGGACAGTTTGGTCCGATCAGCACCGCACCTTTTTTTGCCACATACATTTTTGCATACATGACATCCTGAGTGGGAATACCCTCGGAAATGCAGACTATGACTTTGATGCCACCGTCAGCAGCTTCCATTATTGCATCGGCAGCGAATGATGGGGGAACAAGTATAAGGGAAGTATCGGCTCCTGTATGTTTAATTGCATCTTTGACTGTACTGAAAACGGGTCGATCAAGATGGATTTGTCCACCCTTGCCCGGAGTCACGCCACCAACGATATTAGTTCCGTACTCTATGCACTGTTCTGCGTGGAAGGTGGCTTCTTTGCCGGTAAAACCCTGTACGATTACTTTTGAATCTTTATTAACCAATATTCCCATGTTCACACTCCCCTTGCTGCATTAACTGCTTTTTGAGCTCCATCAGCGAGACTGCCGGCAGTAATGATATTTGGAATGTGTGCTTTTTGTAGAATTTCTGCTGCGATTTTTGCGTTGGTTCCATCCAATCGTACTATGACCGGAACCTCAACATTTATCTCCTTTGCAGCATCAATGATGCCGTTTGCAATACGGTCGCAGCGAACGATCCCACCAAAAATATTCACGAAGATCGCTTTTACATTCTTGTCCCTCATAATGATCTCAAAACCTTTGGCAACGGTCTCTGCAGAAGCATCACCACCTACATCGAGAAAATTTGCGGGCTCACCGCCTTTGATCTTGATGATATCCATTGTGGACATTGCAAGACCGGCGCCATTTACCATACATCCGACATTGCCATCGAGTTTGATGTAATTCAGATTGACATT
>MVCT01000055.1 GCA_002049945.1 Candidatus Cloacimonas sp. 4484_140 | reverse complement strand
TACACGAACTCAAACTTGTTCACGTCAAACAAGCCCTGATCGCTTAATTTCAGTTCAGGAATGACTTCCAATGCGAGGAATGAGAGAGTGCTCATTGGCGAGTGGAGCTTGCATCCAAATTCAGCAGCTTTATGGCGTACAAACTCATGATGTTTCGCAGTTTCAAGGGGATCTTTAGTGCTCATCAAACCACCTACACGGAGTTCATCAACGGTAATATCAGTGCCGTTTATAGCACACAATCCACCTTGATGCTCAATAAGCTGGTTGACAGCAGTCAAAATATCCTCATCATTCGTCCCGACAACAATAATATTATGGCAATCGTGGGCTACAGTGGAACCAAGAGCTCCCTTTTTCAAACCAAAACCATGCACATGACAGGCAGAAATATTGCCTGTTTTACCATAACGCTCAACAACAACCAATTTTAGAATATCCTGCTTGATAGAAATTTCTTCTTTCACATCATGAATAAGTTTTTTTGTATAGACCATCCCGTCTTCAACTTCAATTACATGCCCATAATATTTTTGAGAGATCGCCGGAATCGCCTTAATAGGTTTAGTTTGTATAGAGTGCACGATCGAGTCAGGAACAGGATACATCTGAACTGTAGGAGAGGGTATATCTTTTTGATATGCAACAGCGCCGTTTAAAATGACCACTTCGGGCATGAAGGTTACAAGATCAGGTAGAACAAGTACGTCAGCAATTTTATTCATTTCAATACAACCGCGGTCTTGCATATTATAATGTTGAGCAGTATTGTATGAACCGGCTCTCACTGCACGAATAGGATCAATACCAAGTTTTACTGCTTTTCGGATGTTGAAATTTATATGCCCCTGACGTAAAATATCGGTTACCAACTTGTCATCGGCACAGAACATTACATCTTTTTTTTCTGTTTTGAGAAGAGAGTAGCAATCATCGGGCACAGTTTCTGCCGAACCTTCACGCAGAAATATCTTCATTCCAAGAGATAATTTTTCCTTCATTTCCGGCAAAGTAAGGGATTCATGATCATCATAAATGCCTGCTGAGATGTATTTTCGCAAATTCTTTCCACGAAGTCCGGGTGCATGACCGTTAACGATCTTTCCCATGTCATGTGTAGCTTTGATCTTTGCCATAACTTCAGGGTTTCGATTGATAACACCAGGGAAATTCATCATCTCTCCCAGTGCAACAACATCATCATAACTAAGCATTTCCTTGATTTCCGGAACTCCAAGATTTGCACCATTTGTGCCAAAGTGACTTGAAGGCACGCAAGAAGGAGCTGTAAGGAATATTTTCATTCGTGCATGATGGCATGCGTGTCTGAAATAATGAAAACCCTTCATGCCGGCAACATTGCATATCTCATGGCAATCTGCTACGATCGCAGCAGTACCATTAGGAATCACTGCTTCAGCAAAATTGACCGGCGTAAGATTTGTACTTTCAATATGAAAATGAGCATCAAAAAATGCTGGTGCAAGATATTTATTAGTGCCGTCGATAATGATGTTTCCTTGCAAGGACTTATCTGAAATTTGAGTAATAATACTACCTGCAATTCCCACACTGACTTTATCTATTACTTCATTAATAACATCAATTCGATTGATATTATTTATAACGATATCCATGATTTAATCAGTGTTGTATTATTTTTTCTCTGTAGCCCTCAGAATAGTTGTAACAAAATTTTCTTTATCAAATATTCTTTGAGCTACACGCTGTATATCTTCAGGTTTGATATCTTCTATTTGTGAGATCAGTCTGTCTATTGGATATATCTCTTTCATGTAAATATACTGCTTTGCAAGCCGGTTCATACGCGCAGAAGTACTTTCAAGACCGATCAATATGCTTGATTTGAGCAATGCCTTTATGCGTTCAAGCTCGACTTCCTCGACAGGAGTCTCCATGATAGACCGGATCTCTTTATGGATCAATTCAATACTTTTCTTGCTGTTTTTTGGGTTTGTGGCAGCATAAATACCTATACAGCCGGTATCGTGAAAAAAGTCTGTAAATGAGCCAATGTCATAGGAAATTCCATGCTTCTCTCGAATATTCTGGAAAAGTCGGGAGCTCATACCCCCGGAAAGAATTGCATTAAGCGTAAGAAGTGTATAGCGGTCTTCATCAGTATATGAAAAGGTGCGAGTTCCAATGCAAATATGGGACTGATGATTTGCATTTTTTGTGTACACATGCTTATATTTTTTTATTGAAGGAGGTGAACTCAACGCTCGGACTGAAGGCGTTTGGGTAGATCTGCCAAAATTGAAATATTTCTCCACGAAACGAACCAGCTTTTGATGGTCAATATAACCTGATGCAGAGATAATAAAACGATCCGGCTTATAATTTTCGGACATAAAAGCTGTGCAGGTTTTTTTTTCAAAACAAAGAACTTCATCTTTATAGCCCACAATCGGGTATCCAAGCGAATTATGAGAGAATGAATTTTCATAGAAAAGGTCGAAAATCAAATCACCCGGAGTATCTTGAATGTCATTTATTTCATCAATGACCACTTCCTTTTCTTTTTGTAGTTCTTCATCGGGAAATGTGGAGTGAAGAAGTAGATCAGAGATTAGGTCAACACTCTGTTCAAGGTTCTCTTCCA
Source organism: Candidatus Cloacimonas sp. 4484_140 (assembly GCA_002049945.1). GTDB lineage: Bacteria > Cloacimonadota > Cloacimonadia > JGIOTU-2 > JGIOTU-2 > Celaenobacter. The sequence continues at coordinate 4,652 of MVCT01000055.1, read as the reverse complement.
GGCATCGTGCATAAATACAGGTATATTCTTTACTTGTAAAGGCATTAATCGATCCGCCAAGAGATTCCAGATAATTAGCGATCTCAATCTTTGAACGGGACTCAGTGCCTTTAAATAGCATATGCTCAAGAAAATGAGCGATACCACGATTATGTACAGTCTCATCCCTGGAGCCGGCATTGATCCATGCACCAATGGAGATAGAGCGTACATGTTCTATATGTTCGGACAGGACAGTAATTCCATTGTTTAGAATCGTTTTTTTATAACTCATATTGTTTTTTTTCTTTGAATTTTTCTGCCATTTTTTCGCGTATGGATTCCGGCACATATCCATTGATCGATCCGCCCGCGCTGAGTATCTGTTTTACCAAACTTGAACTGAGATAGAGATACTTGATTTGAGGGATTAAAAATATAGTTTCCACTTCTTCGGAGAGTGTTCTGTTTGCAAGAGCGATCTGTAATTCATATTCAAAATCCGATACCGCACGAAGTCCACGTATCATTACGGAGCTGTCTCTATTCATTACATAATTAACTGCGAGTCCTGAAAAGGATTCGACTTCTACGTTGGGGATATATTTTGTTCCTTCCCTTGTAAGCTCGACTCGCTCTTCCAGTGTAAACATACATTCTTTATAGGTTTCCTCTGCAACTCCAATAATAACTTTTTTAAATATTCCTGCAGCACGTTCGATAATATCTATATGTCCGTTTGTTATCGGATCAAAGGTGCCTGGATAAATTGCTATTTCTTTCATAACATTCCTTATTTTTTCATTATATTTTCGATGTCAGTGATTTCTTTTGGTATATCTTTTGAAAGATTCTCATGTCCGTCTTTTGTCACAAGAATATCATCTTCGATACGAACACCAAGCTTCTCTTCAGGAATGTAAATACCGGGTTCGACTGTGATAACGTTCCATGCTTCAAGTTTTTTGGCACGATCAACAAGATCATGTGCCTGCAAGCCAAGGGAGTGACTAACAGAGTGCATATAATATTTTTTATATTCCTCATCTTTTTTGATAAGGTTTAATTTTTTAAGTGCCTTCTTTATCAGTTTAACGGTCTCATCCTGCAAATTACGTAATGTAATACCTGGCTTCACTTTTTTGATGATAGCTTTATTTACTTCGAGAACAGCTTGATATACTTCCTTTTGGCGTTTTGTAAATGTGCCATTTGCAGGATAGGTTCGAGTGATATCAGCACAATATTCATTCCACTTGGCTCCCACATCAGCAAGTACAAGATCATCTGAACCAACTTTGCCGATATTCTTTTCATAATGAAGAATTGTCGCATTTTCACCGCTGGCAATAATGGGGGAGAAGGCAAGCTGCTTTGCATTATTTCGAATACATTCATAACGGAAATGAGCTTCCAATTCATATTCCATCATGCCGGGCTCTGTGTGAGTAATGAGATTATGTATGGCATCATTTGTGATGCTGATCGCTTTTTTCATATTTTCAATTTCATCTGCTTCTTTTACAGAGCGTAGAGCTGTCATAAAGGGTCCGGGATGCAAAATTTTGAGAGCTGGGTAATGGATTGTGATCTCTTTAAGCTGGAATAATGAGTCTGTTAAATTTGCACCGATCTTGTTTGTATCATAATCATAAAAGCAGACTTCACTGGAAGGCGCATACATTTGAAGAATTCTTGGAAATTCATCAATGTAAAATATTTGGTCAATTCCTGAAATTTTCTTTGCGTCCTCTTTCGATAATTTTTTCCCGATCCAGACTTCCATTTCAGGAATATTTCTTTCTATGAAAAGAATATTGAGATTTGTCTTTCCATTTTTATAGAGTAAAATTTGAGCATTAGCAATTTTCAATCCTGTTAGATAAAAGAAGTTCGCATTTTGCTCGAAATCTACAGGCAAACTACCTGCGTCTGAAACAGTTGCCGAGAACATAGCAAGACTCTTATCAGGCAAGAGTTTAAACAGTTGTTTTCTATTCGAAATGAAGAATTGTTTATTCATGTATCCTTCTAGAATAAATTTTTTACAAAACTTGGTTTCGGTGAAGATATTGGCAATATTTTTATTATGAATTGGTTGGGATCATTGGACTCTGAACTTTGATTAATTACTTTCTTACCATATAGATATACCGAATTTCTACAAATAAATTAGATGACTGAGCCGTAAAAACTTTTTCTCATAATTCTCAAAACATTATCCATATCCTGGGGGAGAGGACTGGTAACAAAGATCGTCTTTTTGGTAATGGGATGAATGAACTCCAATTGGTGAGCATGAAGTGCCTGTCGCCTTAGTGTGTTCGATAACAGATGCCTTACGATTTTCTTAGATCTTTCTGGTACAAGGTTGATCATCTGCTTTTTAGTCGAGTACATCGTATCACCCAGAACAGGATGCATAAGGTGTGAAAAATGGACACGGATCTGGTGGGTTCTTCCTGTTTCTAAAAAGATTTTTGTTATATCAAGACCAGGATATGTTTCAATGACTTCATAATGTGTAATTGCAAGTTTTCCTTCATCAAGCACTGCCATTTTCCTGGTGTTTACAGGATTTCGGCCGAAGAATGTGCGAATTGTCCCCTCAGAAGCCGAGAGATTCCCCATAGTGTAGGCAATATAGATTTTTTGGATCTGGTGGTTAAAAAAGAGTTCCTTCAATTTTGCGTGAACAAGATCATTCTTTGCTACGATTATCAAACCGGATGTATCCTTATCAAGCCGATGAACGATGCCCGGTCGTAGAGGGTCATCAATAGATGAAAGCTGCTTCAAGTGGTACATTATTGCATTGACAAGAGTACCGTGGTAATGCCCGGGTGCAGGATGTACTACCATGCCTGCCGGCTTATCGATGATCGCAAGATGCTCATCTTCATATACAAAGGAAAGCTCAATATTTTCCGGTAAAATGTCCTTTTGAGTAGGTGGTGGGATTTTTATGTGTATGAGCTGATTTATGTGAACATGTTCGCTTTTCTTAACGACTTTTCCATCAAGGGTCACAAAACCTTTCTTTAACAAACGATCAACAAAGGATCGCGAGTAGAGTTCGTTTAAGTTTAGGTCCGCTAAGTATTTATCAATCCTGATGCTTTCTTCTGTGCGAACTGCAAAGGTGAATTCTCTGTCAAATCTATCCTTCTGATCTTGATTTTCCATCTTCGGTACTGGGAGATTCATATAATTTTTTTAGGTCAATGCCTGTTATAACAAAGACCATTCCTGTCACTATTCCCTCTTCATTGTGGATTATGCCCACATGAAAAGTAACATGTTTTTTTATTTTCGGGATGTAAATTTTTCGCTCAGGAACGAGCATTTTCTGAGAAACAGCTTCCTGGAAGAATTTCAGGACTTCACCTTCATAGTGGAAATCAAGAAGAGGGGGATCATTCTCTACAGAAGCCAAGCCAAGAAGTTTTTGAGCGTGTTTGTCTATCATCACGATCTCATTTTTTTCATTTGTAATAATAATACCATCATCCGTGTTCTCAAGAATGACATTCAGCCGGTGAGCGTACTCCAGGATCTTGCTTTTCTTCTCTTTATCAAACTGTTTCAGGTTTGTGATCATTGCATTCGTTTCGCTGATGAGGGTTGCAACGGGTCCGTGATGATATTCTTCCGGAATTAAAATGTCGAACTTACCTCTTTTTAGCTCCTCGAAGACAGATTCAATAGGTTTGAGAGAATCCTGTAGTATCATTGGAACGTAGAACAAAAGCATAATACCGAGGATCAGTTCAATAAACAGGAAGATGTACTGGACTGTCATTATTCGATCTTTGATCACCTCATGAACGAGGGGATTATTTAATTTATAGAGGATGAAACCAACATTGAGGATAATAAAAATTAGAAGAATAATAACTATGAGACGAAGTTTGCTCTGAAATGTTAAATGCATGGAAACTCCCAAAATTATTCTTGCACCTTACGCTTTTCAGCTATTTTAACCAGGGCATCAACATCATTGTTTTTGCCGATGATAATTATTCTATCAGATTGGTGAAGCACATCATCAGCGGAAGGAAGCACATTTGTGTCTTCAAGAAGGATATTATTTCCCAGTTCATCAACAGTTGGCTTTGTGCTTTTTATTGCAATTATGCTGATATTATATTTATTTCTTACATTGAGATCTTTTAAGCTTTTTCCTATAAAGAATGAGGGAACTGAAATCTCTACCACACTATGTTCTTTGGATATTTCAGTATAAGTAAAAACATGTTGTGAAATAAGAAGGTTTGCAATTTCTCGTCCTACATATTGTTCCGGGAAAATCGTGCGTTGAACTCCCATGATAGTGAGAATTCGTGCATGCAGTTCGCTATCCACCTTTGCCAGGATCTTTCCTACGCCGATCTTTCTCAAAATTGCAGCAGTCAGTACGCTTACTTCAATGTTCTCACCAATTGCGATAACCACTGCATCCACATTGCCAATGTCGATCGCACGAAGCGCTTGCTCGTCTGTGGAATCTAAGCACACCGAGTTAGTTACAAAAGCACGGACTTCTTCGACCTTTTTTTCGTCATTGTCTATTGCAATAACTTCAGCACCCTTTTTTACAAGAGTTTCTGCGATGGTAACACCAAATCTTCCTAAACCAATTATAGCAAATTGAGCCATTGTTCCTCCGAATA
>MVCT01000054.1 GCA_002049945.1 Candidatus Cloacimonas sp. 4484_140 | reverse complement strand
GTTTAGCCCGTAAAGCATTTCAGCATACAGCGGAGTATGATGCTTACATTTCTAACTACTTCTCTAAAATATGTGAAGAAGATTTGCCTTCTCAATTTTCATTATCTTTGCCACTTTTTCAAACCCTTCGATATGGTGAGAATCCTCATCAAAAAGCGGGCTATTATGGTGATAATCCGGTAATACATCAGCTTCACGGGAAGGAACTTTCATTCAATAATTTTCAGGATATCGAAGCTGCACTGAAAACAATCTATGATTTCAAAGATAAACCCACTATCGGAATTTTCAAACACTGCAATCCCTGCGGAATCGGTTCGGCAGAGAATTTGAAAGAAGCATATAAGAAAGCTTTTGCTACCGACACACAATCTCCTTTTGGTGGCATTGTCATATCAAATCAAACTTTGAATATGGATGCTGCACTTGAGATCGATAAGATATTTACAGAAATAATCATTGCGCCGGATTTCCAAAATGATGTGTTTGAGAAGCTCAAGAAGAAGAAAAACAGGCGACTCGTTTCTTTTGATCTCGATGCACTTGAGACATTTGTCGGAACCTATAATATCCGGTCTTGCATGAATGGAATCCTTCTTCAGCAGGAAGATAGTTCTTGTGACAATGAAGAAAACTGGAAAATTGTTACTGGGCGGAAACCATCTGAAACAGAATGGAAAAAATTGCGTTTCGCATGGAAAACAGTTAATCATCTGAAATCTAATGCTATTGCAATATGCAGAGAAGATCGAACTATTGGACTCGGTATGGGGCAGCCAAGCAGGATAGATTCCACGGAGATTGCACTGTCCAAAGCAAAGAAATTCGGACTTAGCGCACAGGACTGTGCCCTTGGCTCCGATGCTTTCTTTCCGTTCCGTGATACTATTGATATGATTGCCAAAGAGGGTATCAGTGCAGTAATCCAACCCGGTGGTTCAGTTCGAGATGATGAAGTTATACAGGCATGCAATGAGCATAATATAACTATGATATTTACCGGAATGCGACATTTCAGGCATTGAGATTCTTTCATAATGGTGAGATTGATTCCAATTTTTGATAAACAGCGTTCCCAAGCAGGGGCTTGGGAACGAGAAAGTTGCTGTGCTTGGGAACGTGAGAACGGTGGATTGTTTGATCTTAAGAACAAAGGATATTGTAATCTTGGGAATGAGGGATTAAATTGTTCATGGAACGAGAAATTATGTGGGGTTGGGAACGAGAGATTAAAGTTGTTTGGTTTTTATAAACAAATACTATTGTGATATAATCATCGAAAATTTTAATTTTTATAGAAATGAAAAGGGTCTGAAAATATTTTATTATGTAATAATGGATCACCATTTACATATGATCGTATCTCATCCAAAAGAGATTGGAAAAATCATTCAGAATCTGAAAAGCTTTACTGCCAAAGAAATTATTTCATTACTGAAAGAAGATAAGAAAAATGACATCTTGAATTTATTGAAAATGTCAAAGAAATCATATAAAGTGGATTCTACATATCAATTCTGGGAACGAGAAATTCAGGGGCTTGGGAACGAGAAAGTTGTTGTACTTGGGAACGAGAGAACACATAATAATTATTAGCAATGAATTCAAAAGAAAATAGATTACCAAAACTGATCATCGTCTGCGGTCCAACCGGAGCAGGTAAAACTTCGCTTGCTTTGCGATTAGCTCATGAGCTTAGTGGTGAAATCATTTCTGCAGATTCCCGCCAGATTTACAAATACATGAACATTGGCACCGCAAAACCTACAATAAAAGAATTAGAATGTGTCCCACATCATCTCATCGATATTATCACACCTGATCAAAAGTTTACTGCAGGAAAATTTGTTAAAAGAGCTGATATGGCAATTTCAGAAATCGTAGCAAAAAAACATATTCCTTTCATTGTTGGCGGAACAGGATTCTATATCAAATCTCTATTATATGGACTCAGTAAAATCCCATACATCCCGAATAAAGTAAGAAATAAACTAACAAAGCAAGTTGAACAAAAAGGAGCACATAATCTTCATTGTATGTTGAATGAAGTTGATCCTATTGCAGCACAAAAGATCGATCCCAATGATGGAAATCGCATTGTTAGAGCGCTTGAAGTATTTCAAGTAACAGGCACTCCAATTTCATCATATTGGAAGAAGGATGCTTTAACAAAAAGGTATCAATACTTTACAATATTCCTGAATGATGAACGTTCAGTATTATATGAAAAAATAAATACTCGTGTTGATAAGATGGTACAGGAAGGTTTGTTTGATGAGTTTAAACACTTGCTTGAAATGGGATATACAAGGAATGATCCCGGCATGAATTCACTCGGCTACAAAGAAATATTTGCTTATATTGATAAAACACAGGATTTCCCAACGACTATCGAACTCATAAAGCAGCACATGAGGAATTATGCAAAAAGACAACTCACATGGTTCAATAAACAGAAAATACATTTGACAATTTCTCCTTCGCAGCTTACTTTATTTGATATAAAAAATCAAATTATGGAGTTTCTGGGACACGATGAAGCATGTTGCAATAGTTAATAATTATAAGATCTTTCAGGCAGATTATAAAGCGGAATTGTTTCAGCTTCTCAAAGAGCATCACGTTGAGAAGCCCTCAAAAAAGCTGAAAGAAACAGCGATTAACAATCTTGTCGATGCATGCCTGCTTATGGAAGAGTCTAATAAATGCGACATCAAAATCGATGAAAGCTCAGTCCATTTTCAGTTCCAGGAGATCCAGAGCCACTATGAATCCCATGAGGATTTCATCAAAGATATGGCTAAATCACATATTTCAGTTGATAAGCTTTTAGAAAATATTGGGAATGGATTCCGAATTAAAGAATATATTAAGAGCCGGTTTCTGGATTCTGTGGATATCAAACCGGAAAAAATTCAGGAATATTATGAAAGCCATAAAGAGCAGCTCCAATATCCTGAACGCGCCCGCATCTGTCACATTTTGATCAGCAATCGTGACCCTCATGCTTTCTCAAAACTGGAAGAAGTAAGCAAGAAGTTATATGAAGATGAAGATTTCTGCGATATTGCCAATGATTACTCCGAATGCCCCAGTGCAAAAAAGAGGGGTGATCTTGGATTTATCACCCGCGGCGATCTTGTTGAGGAATTGGAAAATGTGATCTTCTCTATGAAGAAAGACCAAATTGCCGGTCCGATCCCAACAGATTTCGGATTCCATTTTGTGAAATTGATTGAAAAAGAAAAAAAGCGCATCCCATCCTATGATGAGATCAAGGATTCATTAAAAAAACAACTTGAAAAGATCGCCGGCGAACTGGAATTATTACATTATATTAGAGAGCTCAGAAATAAAGCAAATATAGAAATATTCTATAACGAACTATGATAGATCAAAGGGTTTTCCTCATCATTATTGATGGGGTTGGTGTAGGCGCATTACCTGATGCAGCTCGCTATCATGATGAGGGAAGCAATACATTGGCAAATACTGCAAAAAAAGTCCATGGACTCCATCTTCCGAATCTTCAGAAGTTAGGATTGGGGAATATCATCCCAATTGAAGGTGTTCCTGTAGAGACAAAATCTATCGGCAATTTTGGAAAAGCTGTTGAGGTCTCTGTAGGCAAAGACAGCACAACCGGGCACTGGGAGATCATGGGACTCATAAACGAGCATCCCTTTCCTACTTATCCGCCAGCTGACGGATTTCCTGATGAAATAATTGATGCTTTCATTGAGAAAACTGGCTGCAAAGGAGTGCTTGGCAACAAGGCAGCATCCGGAACTGAGATCATCAATGAACTTGGTGAAGAGCATCTGAAAACCCATTTTCCTATCGTATATACATCGGCAGATAGTGTATTTCAAATCGCAACTCATGAAAAGATTTACTCATTAGAAAAGTTATATGAGATGTGTGAGATCGCTCGAAATGAGATATTGACCGGCATACACCGGGTAGGAAGAGTTATTGCCAGACCCTTTATCGGTGATAAAAATGGAGATTTCCAGCGTACAAGCGCAAGAAAGGATTTCTCGGTTAATCCTCCTTCACAAACGATTATGGATTTACTCAAAAATCAGGGCATTCCTGTTATTGGAGTGGGAAAGATCGAAGACCTCTTCAGTTTTCAGGGGATTACAGAATCCATTCACACACCGCACAATCCGGAAACAATGGATATGATCCTGTCGTTTAGTTCCAAAATCGATAGGGGACTCATCTTTGCAAATTTACCTGATTTCGATACGCTCTGGGGTCATCGCAATAATTATAAAGCATTTGCAAAAGGATTAGAAGAATTCGATGGCTGGCTTCCTGAATTATTTGAGAGAGTTACAGAAAGTGACATTGTTATCATTACTGCAGATCACGGCTGCGATCCGACAACAAAAAGTACCGATCATTCCCGTGAATACATCCCGATTTTAGTATATGGAAAGGGCATCAGAAGCGGAGTCGATATTGGAATCCGAAAAACCTTTGCAGACATTGGTGCTACGATTGCTGATATATTCCAGATACAAGGTACAGGAAAGGGTGCAAGTTTCTGGAACTTAATCAACGGGGTATAAAATGAGGAAATATATTTTTCTGCTGATTACACTTTTTGTTTTGACCTCCTGTATTTTCGAATATACGGAAAATGGAGATCATGAGGAAGACCTCGAAAAAATAAAACAAGTGTTTCTTAATATTTTTGATGAGTTTACTATGTTTGATGTTGATGGAGTTATGGAGTATTTCAGTGCAGATTTCCTGAATGATGGCACTGATTATTTTGAAGAAAGGAATATCTGGTATGATCGGCTTGGTGCTTCAGTCGAGGTATTATCCTATGCAAGTATTATAATCAACAATAACCACGCCTATGTTTCCTTTACAATAGATTATAACGGAATTGAATATTCGGTTCCACTTGACGGTGTTTTTACAGACCTTGTTTATTTCAAAAAGTTTGATGATGAATGGAAAGTATATGGCAATCAGCAAGAGTTTGGTAACACATATTCCATAGATATTACTACAAACCCGTCCGGCGCAAGTCTCTATCTGAATGGCGTTAAACTCGACCATACAACACCTTATGTAATGGATAATTTATCAGTGGGAAATTATGTGGTTGGTATATATTTGAAGGGCTACAATGAGATCTGGAAAGAACTCTATCTTTCTGATGATACAACGATGTATTATTATCTCGAACTCCCGTCCTATCCTACTCCTGTTTTTAATATCATTAATCCACAGAATGGAGATATTATTTATGGTGACGATTTTTTCCTTTCAGGATATGTAAACGAATTCGAGGGTTCTTATGCTATCCTGAATATGAATGGAGAGGAGCAGACTGTTGAGATAGATGAGTTCGGAAATTTCCATAAGTATATAGATATTTACGACGAGACAAATACATTCTATTTACGTGCAACCAATTCCTCTGGAAATACAGGCATTTCGGAAGATATAACTGTGTTCAGAGGAGATGATGAGAGACAACTGAGAGTCTCGGTATATTGGGATACGGATAATACCGATGTTGATCTTCATGTATGGGGTCCTGATGGCAATCACTGCTATTACGGAGATGTGTATGCAATTCCAAATGGAGCGTTGATCACTATTGATGATGACGGATATGGACCGGAAGTATTTGAGCAACAGCCATTAACTTATGGAGCTTATACAATAAAAACACATTTGTATGATGGGCATGATTATCTGAATCCTACAACTGCGGAAGTGGAGATTTCACTTGGTGATGATACATATTTTTATGGTCCACACGAATTTACCGCTGAGGGAGACAACGATGGCGCATGGTGGGAAGTTACGATATTCAATGTAGAGTGAAAAGTGTTGAATGAATATGCTTCCGCCGGTATAACATGTTAGTTTGGAGTCGGTGACTCTGTCGCCGTATTATATGGAATCTGTTGGACTGGACTTGAGAGACGAACTCCTCGAGTTCAGAACAACCTTAAATTCGGATTGTGTGATTGTGCATTCTGAACTCCACCCTTCACCTACTTGCGGATGTGAAGTCCAGTCTACTAAGTTGGCTACTCCAAAGAACAAAACAGTGTGTAATTCCTGTGAAAACGGGAATACATTATTTGTTTTATTCATCCACATATTTGCATCTGCTAAATAAGTATTTTTTTCTGGATTCCCACTTTCGTGGGAATGACATTTTTTTTAACCTGTCATATAAACTCTGCAATAACACGCAGTGTCATTCCCGAGTCCCATCGGGAATCCAGTTATTACTTTATACCGACAAGTCGGGAGAATTGGTAAAGAGAGTAATAAATGTATAGAATTTATTAGCTTCTATCTGCCTTGAGCACAGCAAGAAAAGCTTCTTGTGGAATGCTCACCTGCCCGATCTCTTTCATCCGTTTCTTGCCTTTTTTCTGCTTCTCCAATAATTTTCTTTTACGTGAAATATCCCCTCCATAGCATTTCGCAGTAACATTTTTCCTCAGTGCATTAATAGTGCTTCTTGCGATGACCTTTCCACCGATCGCTGCCTGTATTGCGATCTTGAAAAGATGACGTGGAATTATATGAGAGAGCTCATCCGTAATACTTTTTCCCCACGAATATGCTTTATCCCTGTGAGTTATGAAAGACATCGAATCAATCCTCCCGCTATTCACAAGTATATCAACCTTTACCACATCCGCTCTGACATGCTCTTTATATTCATAATCAAACGACGCATAACCGCGGCTAACGGATTTGAGTTTATCATAGAAGTCGAAAAGTATCTCAATAAGAGGAAATTCATATTTAATGCAAACTCTGTCTTCATCAATATATTCCATATCCTTCTGTACACCTCGGCGCTCCTGTGCCAGCTGCATTATATTGCCGATATACTCGCTTGGAACCAGAATTTCGCACGCCATGATCGGTTCTTGTATATATTGAATATTCGTTGGGTCAGGCATTTGAGAGGGATTATCAATAAGAACTTCTTTTTCGTTGTTCAGTTTTACTTTGAATTCAACACTTGGAGTAGTGGAAATTATTGGAATATCATATTCCCGATTGATGCGTTCCTTAAATATTTCGAGATGAAGCATGCCGAGAAATCCGCAGCGGAAACCAAATCCGAGAATGGCTGAATTCTCCGGCTCATAAATGAGGGAAGTATCATTCAACTGGAATTTTGCAAGAGCATCTCTGAGATTATTGTAATCTACACCATCGAGGGGATAGATGCCGCTGAAAACCATTGGCTTAGGATTTTTAAAATCCGGCAAAGCAACTTTGGCTGGATTTTCTGCCAGTGTGATCGTGTCACCAACCTTTGCTTCTCGCACACCTTTGATGCCTGCTATGATATATCCCACTTCGCCGAATTCCAGTTTTTGACAAGGCTCCATCTTAAGGGAAAAATAGCCGATGTCTTCAATTTGATATTTCTTGTTCGTGGAATGCAAGAGTATTTCATCTCCTCTTTCAAGCGATCCATCAAAAAGGCGAATATGAACTACTACTCCTCTGTATTGATTATATTGAGAATCAAAAATGAGTGCTCTTGTTTCTTTAATTTCAGAACTTGGAGGTGGTACTTTCTCGATCACTTCCGCAAGGATTTGTTCAATACCAATACCTTCCTTAGCACTTGTTGCAAGAACGTCTTCATCAAAAACACCAAGCAGATTTGCCAGTTCATGTATTCTCCTCTCAACATTTGCTGCGGGAAGGTCAATCTTATTTATAACGGGAATTATTTCCAGATCGTAATCCAGCGCAATATAAAGATTGCTCAATGTTTGTGCTTCTATTCCTTGCGTGGCATCAACCAAAAGGATAGCTCCCTCGCACGAAGCAATACTTCGGGAAACTTCATATGAAAAGTCAACATGCCCGGGAGTATCTATAAGATTCAGTATATATTTTTTTTCATTCAGCTCATAATTCATTCTGATAGGATGAGCTTTTATTGTGATTCCACGCTCCCTCTCCAGATCCATATCATCAAGAATTTGATCTACGGTATGCTTTTCCACAGTATGGGTAAGCTCCAGGAATCTATCTGCAAGCGTAGATTTCCCGTGGTCGATGTGTGCGATTATACAGAAATTACGAATATTATCTCTTATCATTAACTTGAACTCATTTTCTTTAAATTATTTGTGCCCAGTAACAAATATGAAAAAGATTCTATTGCTTTTAGTTATCGGTCTTTTTTCAATTACTTTTGCTTATGCAAATGTTCTTGTTGTTGACCACGATCTTAGTGAGGGCGGTTATACTGACTGCTGGCCTTATTACGAAGTAGCACTTATTGCAAATGGTATTACCTATACCTACTTTCAAGTTCAAACCGATTTGCTTACACCGGATCTTGCAACTATGCAAATGTATGATTGCATTATCTGGTTCAGCGGTGAATGCTGGGGCTATTATGGTGATGACTGTATGACCCCTGAATCTGAAACAAAGGTTGGTAGTTATCTTGATGGTGGCGGTTCACTTTTCTTTGCAGGACAGGATTACCTTTGGGCTTCCTATCCAACAGCAGGAACCTTTACAGCAGGTCAATTCCCTTATGATTATCTCGGCCTTACTTCTGTAAGTCAGGATGAGTGGTTTATTGAAGATCCTGATGTCCTGAATGTCTCAGGTGTCGTTGGCTCAGTAGCAGATGGCTATACTTTCACTGCCTCCGATATCTTTACAACTGCCAAAGAGGGCTTGTATATTGACGAGATAATTGGTTTTACATGGAATGCAATGGGGCTTTTCCAGGTGGATAGTCCTGCTCCGGTAGGTGTTTGCGCAGCTCAGAAAGACACAGGTGTATTCAGATCGATTTTCTCTACTCTTGCATTTGCAGCAATTGATGATCCTACCACACAGAATAACCTGCTTGGTGATATGTATAACTGGCTAACAGGCGGCGGTGTATCAGTAGATAATAGTCCTATTGGGATAAATTCAATAACCATTGCACCAAACCCCTTTGCCCATTCTACGACCTTCAACTTCTCACTGAAAGAAGCCGCACATATATCTATTGATGTATATAACGTCAAAGGACAGCTTGTTAAAAATCTTTCAAATGAAGACATGATCGCTGATATCCATTCTGTAACCTGGAACGGAACTGATAATTCCGGTAATGAAGTTCCCACAGGTGTATATTTCACCAGAATCGTTACTGATAATGTAGAAAATATTCACAAAGTGATGGTAATTCGCTAAGGAATCTGTAAATTATTCTAAGCCCGAGGAGTTCTCTTCGGGCTTTTTTATTATATTCGCTTAAAGCGTTTTTTTAATTCTTCATAACTGATTTCTATAATTGTTGGACGACCATGGGGACAGAAGAAG
>MVCT01000053.1 GCA_002049945.1 Candidatus Cloacimonas sp. 4484_140 | reverse complement strand
TCGGAAGCACGAAAAATGCGCAGGCAGGTCCAATGAGCGATATTGATCTTATTGCACACGTTGAAGCAACAGATGATCAGATCGAGCATCTGAAATTATGGATAAGAGGATGGAGTCTGTGCCTGTCGGAAATGAACTTTTTGAAAACCGGATATCGAACCGACGGACTGATAGATCTGCACATTATAACTGATGAGGATATTAAAAATCAAACCCTCTTCGCTACAAAGATAACTGCAGTTTCGGATAGAGCACGAAAACTTCCTATAGGCAAAGAGGAAGGGCAGGCATAATGATCAACTGTTTTTTTGTCTCCGATCTTCACGGTCATATCGATAGATTTGAAAAACTCTTTCGGCAGATAAAATCTGAGAAACCGGATGTACTATTCATAGGTGGAGATGTGCTGCCCGGAGGTCATTATTATAGAAACAGGGCAGGGATAGAGTATGATGATTTTCTCAATTATTATATTTTTCCTCACTTGCGAAATCTTCAAAAAGACATGCCATATAAAAGCGCTCATGACAGAGCCGCACTCGATGGGAAAATGGTTGCCCATGCTCCGCTCGATGTGCACGTGGGAAGTATTGCGATCAAAGAATTTATTGAGAAGAAACAACCATTTATCACACTTCACGGGCACATTCATGAATCCTCACGAATAACCGGTTTATGGCACGAGATGATTGGAAGAACTTATACTTTTTCTGCTGCTTATGATGAGAAGGATCTTGCACTGGTTATTTTCGATCTTGAAGAACCCTCAAGGGCAAAAAGACTCATTTTATAAGGATCATTATGAAAAAAATATTCATCTTACTTATATTTATTAGTATTACTTTTACTCTCAATGCAGAAGTACTGAAGGAAACCGAGATCAAGCTAATAGAAACACTCCTCGAGCAAAACGATATGTCCATTAATTCCCTGAATTTTTTGAAAGACTGGGCGCGGGATACAAAATTCAAACTCCCGACTGTCGTAGATATTCTTAATAATCCTCTCCAATTCCCAAAATTTGTAGATCAAACTGAAGCACTTTGCGAAAAGCATGATCCGTCTGAAATGATCTGCGAGTATGCAGATATTCTATTTCAGGCAAAATGGGTAGATTCTTTTGATGAAACTATTTTTGAAGAATATTTCACTCAAAACGTAAAAACTCCGAAGGATATTTTCGGATATGTGGAATATGTGTGGGAGATTACCGATCATTTTTATCAGAAAGCATGGCAGCAATTATCTCAGGAAAATAAAGATATGCTGCATTATCTCTCATATTCACTCTGGGAGGAAGCCGAAGATTCCCTTCGTTACGATGAGTTTTATCAATTTCAGGGAATAACTGTGTATGACAGTCTGAGCATTGAAGATGATGTAATTCCAATCCTTGAAAAAATTGATTTTGCTTCCTTGATGTATGCTGCGAACATTTCACAAAAGGGCTTTGATTTTCTAATGCAAAATTTACCAATTATTACATTTGATAATGATAAAAAACTTCTTCATGATTCACATTTCGGCATGATGTGCATTGGAACTTCCAGATCAGATATGTATGAGAAGCAATATTCCTTTATCCTCGATCCTTCCGGCAATGATATGTTCGCAGCCCCGATAAAGACAGATTGGGCTCATCCTTTTTACTGGATTGTCGATATGCAGGGAGATGACACTTATCGGAATGACATGATCGGAAATCTGTTCCGCGTTTTTGCTGGAATTGGGATTTCCTGCGATATTACCGGCAACGATGTGTATGTGGGAGATGATTACACACTCAGTTCCTTTCTCGGATATCTTCTTGCTCATGATATGGATGGTAATGATATTTATAATGGCGGCTTGAACAGCATCGCAGCAGCAACTTTCGGCTTGAATCTACTTATTGATGAGAAGGGCTGTGATCATTATTCCACCACAGAGCTGGGGGAAGGATTTGCAGGTCCGCTTGCAGCAGGATTTCTTATTGATACAGAGGGAAGCGATATGTACTATGCAGGTGGAAAGTATCTGCATGTTCCACTTGCGCCTTTTGACCATCGGGCGCTGTCGCAGGGCTTTGGCTTTGGAGTGCGTCCCTATCTTGGCGGTGGCATAGGCGTGATGTATGATCAGTCTGGAAACGATGTCTATCAAGGGGCGGTATATAGCCAGGCGGTGGCGTATTGGTATGCACTTGGCGTCATCATAGATAAAACCGGCAATGATTTTTATACTGCGGTGTATTATCCGCAGGGAAGCGGCATTCACCTTGCAGGAGGATTTCTGTATGATGAGGAAGGTGAGGATCATTATTATTCGAAGCACGGACCCGGGCAGGGGGCAGCACACGATTATGCGGTTGGTTATCTGATAGACAGAAAAGGAAATGACATTTATTCAGTTGAAGGCGGGAACGGATTGGGGCTGACAAACTCTGTTGCTCTTTTCCTCGATGCTTCAGGAGATGACAGGTACGAGAGGCATTTCTCGAGCAATTACGGTTATGCAAATACTGCACGCAATACAGGAAGTATCGGTATTTTTCTCGATACAGGAGGAACAGATATATATCCAATCTCATCAGACACAAGCGGATTTCATGAAAAATATAAGAACGATACGAAGTGGTCTTACGGCACTTATGGGGTGGGATGGGATACGCTCATGGCTGTCCAAGAGATAGCTGCGGTGGAAGAAAAAGCCGAGGAAGATGCTGCAACAGTAGATTCGCTTGCTTCAATAAAAAAAATATTTTCCATTGCTTCGGAATGGGGTGTGGGAAGCAGTGCGAAACGGGTCGCAAAAGCTGCTGAAATTCTGTTGAACAGAGATGCCGAAGCATCAGAATATATCTTCGAGAACAAGCTGGACACAAAAGGTTCACTCGAGTACAGGGCAATATTGAATTTTGCAAAAAAATCTGAGGTTTTTGGCACATACCTTCCAAAAGCTCTTGCAAATGAGGATAGCGTTGTTGTGAAAAATGCACTTGCACTCATTGGAGAACTGCAGGACACAACGCTTATTGACACGCTCTCATTAATGCTGGATAAGAAAAAGTATGTTCCCAGTGTACTTTCTTCTCTTGGAAAGATGAAAATAGACAACGCAGTACAACTCCTTGAAAATTACATGAACTCACCTTCGGAGCGTATAAGGGTTATTGTTGCACGAGGATTCCTGCTTACAGACACACCGCGAAGTATCGATCTTCTTCGGCAGATGAAAGATGATTCCTCCTTTTTGATAAGAACGATGTATAAGTTGAAGAAAGAGTAGAAAACACAACCAGTCTGCAGTGCATTACGCTATTGCGGAAAAAGAAATCATGATAAAATATCATATATGATAGAATCAAAATACTTGTAACTTAAACTCAGAATAGTGAAAATCTGAATTTGAAGAAATGATCGATATTGAAAATTAGCCGACTACCTGAGTGATAATTAGATATAGAAAACGAAAATGAAAAATTTGACACTTTATTTTATTAATTGATTCTAAAGATGAATTTATCACAAAAAGAAGCGGCAGGTAGTATGAAATTAAAAAACGGAGTTCGGAATATAATAATTACTGGTGATTGGAATTTACCATTGCTGTCCCCCAAATGGTTAAATGATAATATTTTTGATGGAACATTACCAGAGAAAGTTAAAATGTCGTTCAATGTTGAAAACATTTTAATATCCGTTAAAAGAATTGAAACACCCAAAATTGATATTGAGATATCTCCTCAGAGAATTTGTTTTATCCCCAAAAAACAAGATACGGAGCATTTTGATTTTCTTATTGATAAAATCATCGCTTTGTTATCAAAATTACCTCATACTCCAGTTCATGTTTTAGGGATAAATTTTATCTTTACAAGTAAAGACTATATATGGTTTGAAAACCTTATTAATGTCAAAGCCACAGAAGTTTTAGATAACTATGAAAATACATATACACAGATAGTATACCAGCTATCTTTGGAAAAACCAAAGGAGGGTATTCTAAATCTTAAAATTGATTATAATAAAAAAACTGAACTACTAACTGCAAATTTTAACTATTCTTTCAATACAAAAGAAATTAGTGACATTAAAGAAATACTACAGACAGGAATTCTTGATGAGATGAAAGATAGAAGTAATAAAGTTATTGAACTTTTACAAGGTAAAGATAAAGATGAATGATCTAAGACCTAATCAAATTTTTCCATTAGCCCCATCCTCTAGCTCTGATAGTAAATCAAATGAACCTAGTAAAAACTATAGAGCAACATTCAGTTTAGATTCCAAGAATGAAGATAACGATATTATTAAAAGGGAATCAGTTAGTATGTCGGTTAATGTATATGATGTTGCGTCATATATACTATCAAAACTTGGTTCTATTTCAACGATGAAACTTCAGAAATTAGTATACTATTCGCAGGCATGGTCTTTAGTTTGGGATGAAGAACCTTTGTTCCCGGAAAGAATCGAAGCTTGGGCAAATGGGCCAGTAATTCCTCGTCTATTTTTCCAACATAAAGGTTTCTTCAAGATTTCTATGTCTGAACTAGGTCTTGGAAATCAAAACAAATTAAACAACAAACAAAAAGAAACCATAGATGTTGTGCTAGATTACTACGGTAATAAATCTGCACAGTGGTTGATAGAACTATCACATATGGAGAAACCTTGGATTGAAACTCGCAGGGGTTTGAGGGATGGAGAAGAATCCAATAGAGAAATTCCTTTAGATTTAATTAGTCAATACTATAGTAGTCTTGTAAATGAGTGAAAAGAAAGTACCAAAATATCTTCAACCCAAAGAAAATAAAAGACCATCTCAAATTGAAAATCCTGAAGATAGAATTAAACTTCCTATATCCTGGAAATTCAACAGGATGGTTTTTGATCAAAACCGAAAATGGAACTGGTGCATACCCTCAAAAGACAATATTATATTTGCTTTAAAAAAACTATCTGATATTGAAAACAATACATTCTTCGAGTTGATACAATCACCAAAACACCATTCTTATCAAATATCTGATTTACCTGAAAAATCAAGAAATGAATTTGATAAATTAAGAATTTATGGGCATGAAAATATATTTTCTTTAAGGATAAATGGGGAACCTAGAGTATATTGTTTATACAATAAAAATGAATTTAGTTTGTTATGGTTAGACCTTAAGCATGAAGTATATCCAAGCCATAAAAAGCATACTTGATTCGGGTGTCAACTTAAGACATGCTCTTTGACATGTCTCAAGTTTTAAAGTTGAGGAAAATTATCTAATACAGTTTGTCCAATAGCAATTAACGTTTTTTGATTATAGATTTTAGATTTACAGTTTGAGTGTACATGTTCAATCCTTAATTCCCTTGGGATTTGGATATTCCTTGTTGGATATTGGATATTGGATATTCCTTGTTGATTATTGGATATTCTTTCAGTGTTCTCTGTGGTGAAAAAACAAATTGTAAACTGGTACCCCGGAGAGGATTCGAACCTCCGGCCAACGGTTTAGGAAACCGCTGCTCTATCCATCTGAGCTACCGGGGCATGGGTGTACAAACAGAAAACTCAGCTTAATATGTCAATCTTATCTGCTGACAGAATGCCCTGCAAGCCATCTTCAGTTTCAAGAATAAGCATACCATCTTCATTGACGCCTTGTACAATTCCCTCTAACTTTTCAGTGTCAAAACAAATGATTACTTTTCTCTGTGTAAGATAATGATGATTATTAAAATATTCAGTGAAATGGAAAAATCCTTTTTCATTAAACAAGTAAAAATCCCTTTCGAAGGATTTCAAGATTATTTTCAGGAGATTCTTTAAGACTACTTTTCTATTGGTTTCAATAAGAAGGGAGGTCGCAATTTCTTTAAGATGATCAGGAATTTCTCTGATATTACAGTCTATACCAATCCCGATCACTGTGCCGTTTGTGTTCGCTGAAGTGAGTATACCGCCTACTTTTTTATTATTCACAAATATATCATTTGGCCACTTAATTGAAAAGCTAAGTTCAGGAAAAATAGAACTGAGAACTTTGTGTATGATAATTCCTGTGAAAAGCGTTATGGATGAAGTAAATTGACTACCCGGAAATGCAAGCGTGAAATACAGTCCGCCGATTGGAGAATGCCAGTTTCTGTCCGATCTTCCTTTCCCGGCAGTTTGTTCATTGGCACAAATAACGAAGTTGTTTTGGAAAGTAGATTCTTCCAAATATTGATGAGCCAGTGCATTTGTTGATCCTACTTTTTTAATAAATTTTATCACAGGAAAGAGCTTGATTTTCATGATACATATATTACATGTTATTCTTTTCTGGACAAGAAAAATCTGTTTTGTGCTTTGAGAAACCAGAACTATGGCAAATTCATTTTTTCAAAGATTATTTAAGAATCACTTAAAGCGTTTCATCAAATTCGGCATTGTGGGTGGAAGCGGCACATTGGTAAATCTCGGTGTGCAGTATCTTCTTACACTTGCAGGGCTGCATTATATCTTTGCTGGAGTGATAGCTACAGAGATATCGATCATAAATAATTTCCTGCTCAATAATTTCTGGACCTGGCGGGATAATCCTGCAAAGACAAAACGCAGCTTTGTTTCACGGCTTCTCAAATATAATTCTTCCATGATCATCACCGGCATTGCGCAGAATCTGATGATGATTTTCCTTACCGAGTTGTTTAAGATCAATGATCTTATCTCCAAATTCATTGCGATCGTCATCATTACTATTGTTAATTATATAATACACTATTTCTGGACATTTAAAGGAAGTGCTGATGAAGAAAAATAGGTTGAGTTACAGCGAGAAAACGATTATTTTTGTCGGTGCACTGACTATCTTCAAGCTTATCTACACGATCGGGCTTAATGTCATTCCCGATGAAGCATATTACTATCTCTGGGGCAAAAATCTTGCGCTTTCCTATTTTGATCATCCGCCGATGATAGGATACCTTTTTGCCTTTCTCTCCCTGTTTTTTAAGAGCGTTGAATTTGTTGTACACCTGCAGCCGATCCTTCTTGGAGCCGGCACCTCTTTGTATGCATATTTTCTTGGCAAAGAAATGTTCAACGAGCAGATCGGTTTTACTTTCCTGGTGCTGAGCAATATGACGCTTCTCCTGTTTGCAGGAACCATCATTGCTACGCCGGACACACCCATGATATTTTTCCTGACCGCAGGTATATTTCACTTTTATAGAGCTTGCAGAAACGGCAAATGGATTCAATGGATACTGGCAGGGGTGTTTTTGGGATGCGCGCTGCTTTCGAAATATGTGGCAGTTTTGATCTTCCCAGCATTGTTACTTTTCTTGATATTCACTCCCGAACGGAAATGGCTGAAGAGCATTAAACCTTATATTACGTTGGTAATTTCCTTTATTGTATTTCTACCTGTGATAATCTGGAATGCACAGCATGAGTGGCTTTCGTTCTCATTTCAGTTCAAGCACGGAATCGGCGGCAGCTTCCCGAACTGGCAAAAATTCGGAGACTTTCTCGGAGGACAGGCAGGAATAGTGGGTCCGCTTTTATTTGTTCTTTTTATCATTGCATTAATAAAAATTCTTGCAGAGTGGAAGTATCATTCAAAGGAAGCAAAATTACTTTTTTTCATCGCGCTTGTGTTCTTTGGATTTTTCCTGATCTCGTCCATGCAGAAGAAGGTTGAAGCGAATTGGGCTGCCTTTGCGTCGCTTATTATTGATGATTATCCTGATTTGATCCCCGCCGCGAACCGACATCAGATAGCAAGCGAACTCATCATATATTCCAAACATGATTTTGTCTGCTTCGATCTCGGAAACAGACCTCATCAGTTCACTTTATGGAGAAACGATGAAGCTTTGATCGGTAAGGACTTTCTTCTTTTTGATCATTCAAAAAAGTTGTATCCAATTGTTATTAACAGTTTTGAAAATGTCGAATTTATTACTTCGATCCCACGATTTAGAGGAATGAAATTATTGCAGGTAGTGATGGTGTATCGGGCTGAGAATTTTCTGGGAGATAAGTG
>MVCT01000002.1 GCA_002049945.1 Candidatus Cloacimonas sp. 4484_140 | reverse complement strand
ATAAAAAATTTGATAACAAACATAGGAATTGCTGTACCTAATGCCACGCCGATTAAACCATACTTTTGGATCAGGATGATACTAATTATAACGTTTAGCACACCCTCAACAAAGTTTGTAAGAGCGAGAAATTTATTCTTTGAAAGACCATACATTACAGCAGCAGAGGTGTATTGAGATAAATATATTATTGATGGTATTGTAAGTACAACTAATAATGTATAGGTATCAATATAATCTATGCCCATCCATCTTTGAATGAAGGCTTTCCCATAAAAAACAATAGATACACCTACAAAAACACAGATATAAGTATTGAGTTTAGTAATAAATTTAAATTTGTCTCTTATAGAGTTAAAATCTCCTCTCCCTTCCTCTTGGCTTACATACCCACCAAAAACTCCAATTGTGGACGTTATTAATAGTGTGAAATATAAGATTACGCTTGATGCAACCGTATAGTGTGTTATGGCAGCTAGACCAATAAAAATGGTTATAATGATTGTGTCTAATTTGTAGCGTAAAGTCTCTGCAAGTTGTGATATAAAGGAGTAGAATGAAAAAGAAAAGAGTATCTTGAATTTTTTCTTATCAAATAATGAAAATTTAATTGTTACTTCTTTGTGTTTTTTCTTAATATAAAAATATATAAAGATGGATCGTGCAGTGTTGCTTATAAAATATGAGAGGGCGATGTATATAAGACCTTTTCCTAAGGATATAAATACAATGATCGCTGCGTTGAGTATAATAAGATGAACAATATTAATTATTTCGCCAACATTGTATTTTAGGTGAGAAACCAGGACTGCACCAAATACACTAAAGGGAGGGGCAAGGGCTGTGTTCAGTCCAAGAATTAATATTAAAATTTTGAACAAACTTGCATTATATTGTTCAACATTGCCAAACAATGAAGTCCCAAAGAACATTAGAAGAAGAGTAATTAGAATCATTATTGCCGAAATGCCGAGATATACAAAGAACGATGTGCTTGCAATCAGCGACATTTCATGCTCGTTTTTTTTACCTACAGCTTGAGATAGATATCGAGCGACAGCCCCGCTTAAACCCATTCTTAACAGAGTGTAATAGCTCATGAATGACATTACTAGTACCCATAACCCATACACCTTATCACCCAGATTATGAATCAAAAAGGGTAGCATAAAGAAGCCGATAATTATTTTCAGAAAAGTCGATATGGTTCGCAATACCGAACCTTGAAACAATAGCATCCCGCGATTTTTAAATGTAGATTTCATAAATGAATTGTTGTTAATATAATTTCTTTTGTATTTGTATTATCATTTTTCTTTTTTCACACGAATATAAAAAGCACCCTTTTCGAGTTCAATATATTCTTCATTAATGCTATCAAATTCTTTTTTCCATAGTTCTACGATTTTTTTCTCATCTTCACGAATGCCGTCATCTAATAGAATGATAGATTCATTATTCATTTTTTCGTAAAGCAGAGGTAGAGCAGGATATCTTGCCATATGCTGAGTTGCGGCAGGTGGTCCATCAACAACAAGAACATCAATGGGATTTTGGAACTGAGCATTCTTAAGATTATACCAGAGATATTTTTTATCTTTAATGGAATATGCTTTCAACGGGCAATGAATAACTGTTGCGAAATCATTAAGTCCATGCAAAGATATGTAATGTTTTGTTATGTCTGCATATTTATCTTCATGTTCAAGTGATATCACTTTACCAGAACCCAATATTTTTAAGCATAGAGCAATTACAATTGTTGATACACCACTGCTTGCTTCTACAACGAATTCAGGTTTATTAGTAAAAATAATTTCTGTTATAAGCTTTAATAGGTCTGGTGATGCAGCCCATTTTCTCATTTCAGGGAGTGGGAAACGTGGTTCTATTGTAGAGAACAAAGAGAAAAGTGACTCGATTTGATGGTAATTATCCATAGACTGTTGAATGATATCAGTGTGAATTTTTTTTATATGACCATTGAGCCTGCGGTAAAATTCAGCTAAAACGAATAATAGAAATACTATACTAATAATAAATGCAATAATATAAATAGTATTTCCTATTATCTTGCTTCCAACAAACGTAATAAGCGAAATAGCGACAGTAAAAATTGAAATCAGCAGTAAATCTTTTTTAGTGATTTTCATAGCACACCCTTCATGATTTTTGAATCTTTTGACGGATAAAGTATGGAATAATACTTACTGTTAAACCCTTTATAGCCCTAATGTTTAAAAAAAATTTAAGTGAAAGAGTAAATTGAATAATAGCTTTTAAATTATTTTTATGTTTTAGATACATATACCCAAATTTAAAATACAAATCAGCCATTCTTTTCTTAATCAGTTTTCTGTTCTTTTTATAAAAAACAGGATGACCAGCAGTAAATTTTTTCAACGTTTCTATGTCAACCATTGTATTTAATTCATAATCCTGCTTGCTCAAACTTCCTTTCCACACTCTACGTTTGAACAATTTTTCTTTCACCACACCGGCTTTGAAATTTTTAGCAAGCCGAAGGAAAAACTCGAAATCCTCACCTACTTCAAGATTTTTATCAAATAATCCAGTTTGTTTTAAACAGGACCGTTTAAGCATTATACCCGAAGTAATGAGGAAAAAATCCATGAAGAAATCTAATAAAATATCTCCTTCGACCAATTTGACTATACGCACATAATCTTTAATTATGTTCCCGCTTTTATCAATAAAATAATTATCACAATAAACAAATCCGATGTCGGGATCATTTTTAAATTTTAATAACTGCTTTTCAAGTTTTTCGGGTAGCCAGATGTCATCTGCATCCAAGAAGGCAATATATTCATTGGAGGATTTTTTGATGCCTGTATTGCGAGCTGCAGCAGGTCCTTGTTGATGTTGGTAATAATAGCTAATTTTATCTGGATACAAATTACGAAATCTATGGATTGTATCCTTTGTATCATCAGTTGAGCCATCATCAATAATAATAATATTTAGGTTTTGATGGGTTTGGTGTATTACACTTTCTATTGCCTCTGCAATAAAAATGCAATTGTGTGTAGGTATTATCACATCAACATTTGGCATATGAGTAAACCTCGAAAGGCACTTTAATATGTCAATATTATAAAAAAAATTATTAATAATAAAAAAAATACTTTACAAACGAATATGCTTCAGAACATTTGCAGCTTGCTAATAAAAAGAAGAAGGTACAAAATATGCCAGCAACATTTACGTTACCGGATGGTGACACCATTCTTATACCTCAGATTAAGAGAATCTCGAAGATCTATGCCTACAAGATGGATATGAACCGGGGGGTTGTAAAGAGAATTGAGGATCATAAACAGCCCAAGAGTGTATCTGAGCTTGTAAGCATTGAACGTTATATTGATGTCATTGACAAGAGCGACATTGCATCTGATTTCTCATATATTGGATTTGATATTGTTCTTTACGATAATGATGTAAAGAGAGTATTCAATGATTTCTACATTGAACTGAAAAGGATGCAGGAGCAAGAAGATTTCACCTACGAGCATGCAAGAGCTAAGCTACGTGATATAATACGGAGTATTGTAACAGTGAAAGAGGACCTTATAACATCAATTGAAGATTTCTATCAGACTCATGGTACTCTAAAATCTTAAAACTTATATATGAAACTAAAAATTCCAGTTCTCATACTTGTTCTTATTATTTTTCTATCCTTTACAGATTCTGAGCTGCATGCACAAGATATCCGCATTTTTTGGCAAAAAGTATATGAGAATTTTAGGTCACTTAACATAAGGTGTATTATACCAACCTCGGATAATGGGTTTATTATATCCGGAACAATCTTTGAATCTGAGGAAAATGTTGATTGTTGGGTGATGAAATTCAACCATCTTGGAAGCATTGAGTGGTACAACAAATTCGGCAGTAGTGTGCTGAATGAATTTCCTTACTCCTGTATTCAATTAAAGGATAAGGGGTATATAATTTGCGGAGCACAAAAAGACCGCAAGGGTAATAGCTCAAAAGTTTGGATATTGAAAATTGATTTTCGAGGCACAAAAATTTGGGAACAGACCTATGGGCAGGGAATTAATGATGCAGCATATACTGCCTGTCAAACTAAAAATAATGGTTTTATCATAGGTGGCAAGCTATTTGTTGATGATGCACAGAAAGACGATGCATGGATAATCCAATGCAATAGTGATGGTGATATTGTATGGGAAACCACTTATGGCGGAATGTATAATGATGTAATTTATTCGATCATACGTACAGATGATTCCGGATTCGCTGCTTGTGGCAAAAGAACAGTTGATATTAGCAGGAATGCTGATTTTTGGATAATAAAATTAGGAGAAAAAGGTGAGTTTGAATGGGATAGAACGTTTGGGGGTAAGGGTGAAGACAGTGCTGTGGATATCTTTCAAATGAATGATTTGGGCTATACCTTCTGGGGAAATATGATCAATACCGAGACAAATAAAAGAGATACATGGATTGTTAAAATAAGTAAGGAAGGATTTATTGAATGGGAAAAAACCATTGGTGGGTTTGGCGCTGAAATTGCCTCATCAATATTTCATACTCAAGATGATGGTTTCATGATCTGTGGAGAATCAGTGTTTTCGGGTCAGTTCAATAGTAATTTCTGGATACTAAAACTCGACAGCAATGGAGATATAGTATTCGATTACGAATTTGTTGGACCCGGGGAAAAGCTGCTTGTTTTAATTGTTCAGGTAAGAGATGGGTCGTATATACTTACCGGCTTTGAAGAATCTGAAACGTCTTTTGAAAAAGATTTGTTTTTGCTGAAATTCAAAAGAGCTTTAAACGCTGAAGATTCATTATGGTCTGAAATTGCAGATTATGTAACATCTGATTATGTCGGGGGTATGTTTTTACCATTGCGCCGTGAGAGGGAATACCATTTTGAGCCGATCATTTACATAACAGATCATACAAAATTAGTTGAAGAAGAGAAAATACGGCCGCAGATTATTTCAATTTACAAAAATGCATATTTTGAACAAACATATCAATATCAAGTACAAAGTGAAACGAGAACATTAAAAGAGTTTAACAAACCTGGAGTATATCGAGAGATTCCTGTTATTAGATATTACGGTAGATATGGAGCGTTGTTTCCAGGAATGACTACGAGATACCAAAATAAATACATGCTGAATTACACAACTAGATTACTACCGAGATGGACTATCAGATTTGAACAACGCACATCGGGTTATAAAGAAATCTATGAAAAATATCCTAAGGGTATAACGTCCGTTCCTACAGATATACAGACTACAAGGTTTTCGTGGCAACAACCAGGTTCTGCTGAGAGCAATCCGTTTTATTCGACAGGCAGCCATTTGCCGCCAAGCAAAAAAACTGAGGGGAAGGAGTTACATGTTAGGTTAGACGAATATAGCATTTCCCCGACAACCCTCATCCCCATGATCTTCCTCTGGCTGGTGATTTTGGCTGCAATTATTATGAAAATATTGTTTTCCATGCGCAAGTAGATATAAATGAAAAAATCTTTTTTCCTTTTGTTGCTTTTTCCTCTTTTCTCAATGTCAATTATCGCCCAGGAAGCCATAAAATCAGAAGACTTCATCGTCGATCCGCCAACATACCGATCACTTGCTTTTCGCTGGATAATCGAAGGAGATGAAAATCTAAACTCAACTGTGTTGGTTCAGTACAGAAAAAAGGATGCAAAGGACTGGAAATTTGCACTGCCTTTGACCCGGATTGACGGTGACATGGTAAACAGAGAGTATAATCCATTTAAGACAGGGAATCTGTTTTCTGGAAGTATCTTACAACTGGAACCGGCAACTTTGTACGAAGTCCAGCTAAAACTTTTTGATGTAGATGGTGTCTATTCAGAAAAAACAGTAGAGGTAAGTACACGATCCCCTGAAGAGAATTTTAAACCACAGAAAGTACTGCACCTTTACCCGGAAAATTACCCAGGAGAAATCGTAGAACCTGCATACACAGATCTGAATGAAATGCTCTATAAATTGACTGGCGGAACGCTCGTTATAATCCATCCCGGAACCTATTATGGCACTTATGAATTTTTAATTGGAGGTTCCAGAAACAATCCAATAATTCTACGCGGTTCTCCGGAAGGTGAAGCAATATTCGACGGCAAGAATACGGATGGCAAGATCTTCGATGTTTCTGGAAAAAGCTATATTCATTTTGAAAATATCACAATTAGAAATGGTTATACTGCCATTAAAGGAAATGATGCCAACGGAATTGTTGTGAAGAATTGCACTATTTTTGACGTCCATTACGGAATCATATCTTTTACAAAAACGCGGAACTGGGTCATTGCAAATAATCATATAATGGGAAGAGTCGATGACTGGTCAAATCGGGATAGAGTAAAAGATAAATTCGGAACTTGTACCGGTGTGATCATTGACGGCGTCGGGCACGTGGTATGTTACAATACTGTGCATGATTTCTGGGATTGCGTGACGATCAGCAATCTTGAGGAGCCCGAGCCCTGGTACGAACCACATAATATGTGCATCGATTTTTACAATAATAATCTCTACAACGCTGCCGATGACTGCATCGAAACAGATTTCGGCTATTATAATATTCGTGTTTGGAACAATAAACTTACAAACTCTCATGTGGGAATAAGCACACAGCCGGTGTATGGCGGACCGGTTTACATCTTCAGGAATGCAGTCTATAATGTTAAAATTCCTCTCAAGCTTCATAACTGGCCTTCCGGATTGCTTATCTTTAATAACACTTTTGTCAGCTCAGAGCGTGCTTTCTGGTCTGACCCTATCTGGCAGAATGCAAAGATCATGAATAATCTATTCCTTGGTGCCCAATCCTACACAGTTGCAACCGGCTCTCCAGACGAGAGAACTATTTTAGATTATAATGGCTACTGCCGAGTTCCGGGTCAGGAAAAGATGTTCAAGTGGAGTACAGACAACAGGAAAACCTGGTTTCGTCTTTCTAACCTCACTGAGTTCTACAAAGAAACAGGACATGAAGCACACGGCACAATGGTTGATTATGATATCTTTAATAATATTACTGTACCTATTGAAGGTACGACCTATGATCCTGCAAAGATCGACCTGAATCTTTCGGGGAAAGGGAATGCCATTAATGCCGGTTTGTATATTCCCAACATAGCTGATGATTTTATGGGCACTGCACCCGATCTTGGATGTAATGAATTTGGCACTCCACTTCCTCATTACGGGCAATATTCCGGATTTAATTATTAGCCCGAAATATAATAAATAAATTAACCTAAACAGATCTGGAAGAAGCATGAACACAAAATATTTTTTGATTGCCTTGATTTTATTGATTATCATCATTGGCTCATATCTTAGTGCTGAAAATCCTGATTCAACCAAAACTCTTCTCTTTTGCCTTCCTGTCCCAATGGGGCAATACAAAACATTAGTCGATTCTTCTGTGATAACCACTCAAACGGAATATGATTCAGTAATTTCCGCAATGAAAGAGAAACATAAATGGATTAATACTGAACCCAGGCATGTAAATTTTGATGAGTTTTCACTGGTGTATAACAGCAGCTGGGCAGACGGTTCCGCTATTTTCTCCTATCAGGTACTGAAAGATACACTTGCCCAATCAATTGAAGTGCATATTATCGGACATTATGGCGGGGGGAGAGGAATGGATTTGTTCAATCACTGGTTGCTCATTCCAAAAATTCCTGAGGGTTATTCGGTAAAATTCATACATACTGAAGGTGAACCAAGACATAGATATGAAGATTAAGGTATGCCCTGTTTGCAGTAAAGAGTTTCCATGTTATGCTGATGAGGATGGAAGAACATGCTGGTGTGAATTATTCCCCAAAATAGAAATCAATGATGCATTAGATTGCCTTTGCCCTGATTGTCTCACAAATAAGGTACTCGAGCAGGGATATTCACAAAATGAAATTCCAAAAATTGAGTCTGAAAAGATCGTGCTTATTAAAGTCGAAGAGATAAAAGGATCATGCCCGATTTTCCATAAAAATGATAAGATAATAATCAAGAATGCTCAGATCGATCTTGAGAATACTGTTGCAATCTGCATACATGCAATTCCTTCTCTTGTTCATTTTGCTCTTGCACTTCGTGAGGGAGCTGATCCTGAGAAATTAGGACTGACAACAGAGGGAGACACAGCATATATGCAATGTCCGGATCCCGGTCTGCCCTATACACATGGAGGAACGGTCATATTCTCAATAAAGATGATTGGATGAGCATTTCTGGCTGAGATAAATTGAGAATAACCCTTGACGATTTTTAACAACATCATTAAATAATAGGTATGAAAATCCCAAGATTTAAAGGTATCGAAATTCTCATCGAAAATGCTCTGCACGAGGACCTCTCAACGATCGGGGATGTTACAACGGATTCAATTTTTAAGGATGAAACCGGAAAATTCTATCTTCAGGCTAAGCAGGATGGTGTTTTATGCGGAAAGGAAATATTTATACATGTATTTCGGGCAGTTGACGAATCAATAGAAATTACATTTTATTACTCTGATGGTGATAAACTGACTAATGGAGACAGGATCGCGTCGGTTGAAGGTTCTATTAAAAGTATTTTAAAAAGCGAGCGAGTTGCACTCAATTTTCTTTCTCATCTTAGTGGAATTTCTACAAAAACAGCTCAATATGTTTCTTGTCTGCGTGGGACAGTTCGAATTCTTGATACAAGGAAAACCATTCCCGGTTTAAGAGCCCTTCAAAAGTATGCTGTTTTGTGTGGTGGTGGAAAGAATCACCGAATGGGGCTTTATGGTATGGTGATGATTAAGGACAATCATATCGATGGAGCAGGAGGTATTTCATGTGCTGTGACAAAGGTGCGTGAAAATTTAAAAGAGGAAATAAGTATTGAAGTCGAGGTACGCAATCTTCAAGAAGTTAAAGAAGCAATAGAATGCAATGTTGATTATATAATGCTGGATAATATGTCTCTTGAAGAAATGCGAAAAGCGGTGAAGCTGATTGGTGGTAGGGCGAAAGTGGAAGCTTCAGGTAATATGACACTGGATAGAATTGAGGAAGTTTCGGAAACGGGAGTGGATTATATTTCGGTTGGAGAACTTACTCATTCTGTAAAAGCTTTTGATTTCTCTTTGAAAAAAGAATAGAGGATCAGCAAATGGATTACATAAAAGAGATTAACAAAATAAAAAAAGAACTCGGACATACACTCATTATCCCAGCCCATCATTATGTCAGTGATGATATTGTTTCTGTATCTGATTTTGTGGGTGATTCATATAAACTAGCTGTAGATTGTAGCAAATCAGCGGCAGAAAATATTGTTTTTTGTGGCGTACAGTTTATGGCGGAATCCGCAAAAGTACTTGCAAAAAAGGGGCAAAGAGTATTCCATCCAAATAGACAGGCAGGATGTCCACTTGCCGATATGATCACAAGTGAGCAAATGGAAAAATCCTTTCAAATGCTTTGTGATAATTTCGGAAGAGAGATAATTCCTGTTGTGTATGTAAATTCAAATATTGAAGTAAAAGGTTTTTGTGGATTGCACAACGGAGCAACCTGTACCAGCTCAAATGCAGGAAGTATTATCGGGTATTATATTGAAAAGGATTATGCAGTTTTTTTCGCACCAGATTATAATCTGGGAATAAACACCGCAATCGAAATGGGATTGTCCGAAAGCGAGATACTAAAAATTCTTAGAACACAAAGTACTGTTTATCCCCCAATGATCGATGATATTAAGCTTTTTCTCTGGGATGGTTTTTGCGCTGTACACAAATACTTTAAGACAAAAGATTTCGTTTACCTTAAACAAAAATATCCAAACATTAAAATAATCGTTCACCCGGAATGTGATAGAGAGATTGTAAAAAATTGCGATCTATCCGGTTCGACACAATATATATACGATGTCATTGAGAAAGCACAACCCGGTTCTGTTTGGGGTGTTGGAACAGAATGTCATTTCGTGCATAGAATGGATCGTCAATTTCATGCTAAAAATATAATTCCTTTATCTGAAGCATTTTGTGAAGATATGCAGAGGATTACAATTAAGGATATTTATAATATTCTATCTTACATAAAAAATAATGATGAAATAGCTTTGCAAAAGTATGAAGTTCATATTGAAGATATTATTTCTAAGAATGCAGAAAAAGCTTTGCAAAAAATGATCGAAATCGTTGAGAATCATTCATGAGAAAAATTTATGATATAATTATAATTGGTAGCGGTATTTCCGGTCTGTCAGCCGCAATTTTTTTGAAAGAAGCTGGATTTAATATCCTTGTGCTGACAAAAGCCAAAAATGTTTATAACACAAACACGAACCTTGCACAGGGTGGTATAATCGGTTTTACGGAGAATGACGATCCAACTGTTCTAAAAAAAGATATTATGCATGCGGGTAGTAATTTTAATAATGAGTCCGCAGTTGATATTTTCGTTGAAGAAGCACCGAAGCTTGTAAAAAAATTCTTTATAGATGATCTCGGTGTTCAGTTCACACATCTTCCAGATGGTAAAATAAATTTCACGGAAGAAGGAGCTCACTCAGTAAAGCGAATTCTTCACTATGCAGATAAAACAGGGGAAGTTCTTCAACAGGCGCTTTTTGATCAAATAAAAAAAATGAATATTCCAATATTGGCATCGCATACAGCAGTTGATATTATTACAAATAATCACAATTCTGAGGACAATCAGGAATTATACAAACCCCGCGAAGTGATGGGCTTATATGTGCTTGATAATCGAAAGGGTATTGTTAGAACACTACTTGCTCATAAAATAATTGTTGCGACAGGGGGAATCGGAAACCTCTATCATCACACGACAAATCCCGAAATAGCAACTGGTGATGGCATGAGCATGGCATATCGGGCAGGCGCCGATATTATTAATGCAGAACTCATACAATTTCATCCAACTGCACTGTATCACAAGGATATCAAGCGTTTTCTCATTTCTGAAGTATTGCGTGGTGAAGGTGCGAAACTTATTGATCACCAAGGTTTGCAGTTTATGAAAGATTATGCTCCACAAAAGGAACTAGCTCCAAGAGATGTTGTAGCCCGAGCAATATATAACGAAATGAGAAAAGCGGGGAAAGATTATATGCTTCTCGATCTCTATAATTTTTATAAGGGTCCACAGCAGATTCGGGAACGCTTCTCCAAGATATACAAAACCTGCCTGAAAGGTGGTATCGATATAACGAAAGAGCCAATCCCTATTGTGCCTGCAGCGCATTATTTTTGTGGGGGCATCAAAGTTGATAAAAATGGAAAAACATCGATCCAAAACCTATATGCTATCGGCGAGGTGAGCTGCACAGGATTGCACGGTGCAAACAGGCTTGCTTCCTCTTCTTTGGCTGAAGGTCTCCTCTGGGCAAAGAGGGCAGCTAATCATATTAGAAATAATTTTAAAGAAATCGAAATAACCCGATTGAAATCTATTCCTGATTGGATATCTCCAAAAGCACAAATACAGTTTGATCCTCTTCTTCTTGAGCAAGACATGAGAGCAATTCAACTTACTATGTGGAATTATGCAGGCATTATACGCACACGGCGTGGATTAGAGCGAGCCCGCTCTGACCTGAATTATTACTCATATCGTATTTTTAAATTTTATCAGGATGCCAAATTGGAACAGAAAATTATTGAATTGCGGAATGCTGTTGTAAATGCTTCGATAATTGTGAATGCAGCGTTGCATAATAAAAAATCCATTGGCTGTCATTATGTTATCGATGATTGTAAATAATAAAAGGAGTATCCATGAAGATCTTAATTGTATATTATTCTCTTGATGGGAATACGAAATATCTCGCAGAGAGCATTGCAGAATGTGTTAGTGCAGATGTTTTACGCCTGATGCCAATCAAAGATATTAAGAACAATAAAATGAAATATTTTTTTGGTGGTAAACAAGCAACCATGCGGGCAAAGCCCGAATTGAAGCCCTTTAATCTGGAACCTGAAGCGTACGACATGATAATTATCGGCACGCCGGTATGGGCTTTTACGATGACTCCTGCAGTTCGATCGTTCCTCAACAAAGTTAAATTGAAAGATAAAAAAATCGGTTTATTAATTTGCCATCGCGGCGGTATTGGGAAAACAATAACGCATATGAAAGAGCTTCTTGAAGGCAATGAAATACTTGGCATAACTAAATTTCATGAGCCAATAAAAGGCGAGCAGGATAAGAATGAACAAATTTGCTCTTGGGTACAAAGTCTTATAGACAAGGCACAGCTTAATTTTTCTGAATGAACGATATCCTCTTTGATAAGAACTTCGGGAAATGGTTCATCAATGATGTGCTTCGGGCAATCAGAAAATATGAACTTATTAACGAGAATGAAAAAATAGCAGTTGCCTTATCCGGTGGTAAGGACAGTACAACACTTCTATATATCCTTGCATATTTAAAGAAATTTTCGAATTTGTCATTCTCTCTATCGGCAGCTCATATCAAAATTGCCGACTACAACACTTCCAAGCTTCGGGATTTTTGCAGGGATTTGAATGTATCCTATTATGAAGAAAAACTTAATTCAGACATAGAAAATACAATTGAAAACTGCTATATCTGTTCCCGCTTGAAAAGGGGCGCCCTATCTTCATTACTATCAAAATACGAAATCTTCAAAGTGGCGTATGGACACCACGCAACGGATATTGCAGAGACATTTCTGATGAATATCGTTGAAAACAAAAAACTTGCTGCCCTAACCCCCAAAGTAGAAATCTCAGAAAGCCCGATGATGATCATCCGCCCAATGATATATCTCGAAGAAGATAAAATTTCCCAAATTCATTCACATCTCAATTTACCATATTTTGATATGCCATGTCCATACAAAGCAAAGACTAAGCGTGATAAATATAAAAGGGTAATTCAAGACATAAATCGATCACAACCTAACTTGAAATTTTCGAAGAAAATAATAGGAACTCTCGAAGGCAGCGATCTTAAAGATTGGACAAAATAATATTCCTTTCTGACTATGCCCTATTAGGTTTTGCAATTTAACGGTAAAGCTGAAAACATAACATCGGAGATACAGTGAAAAAATGCATATTTCTTATCCTATTTATTTTATTTGCGAGTACCACCTTATTTTCTCAATCAATAGTTGATAGCTTTGAAGCACGACTAATTAATTCAAAAGAAGGTGAGAGAGTTGAAATCCTATCACGATTAGTTTTCGAATATCGAGATAGTAATCCACCAAAAGCTGTTGAATATGGCGAGGAAGCTTTGGGGCTATTAGGTGATTTCAAAGAGGAACGAATGAAGGGGGCAGTTTTTAACAATTTAGCCTGGGCATATTATAATCTTAGCGAATTCCAAATTGCATTAGATCATGCAAATAGTTCTTTAGAAATTGCACAGGAAATAAATGATTTAAGACTGAAATCCGCCACACTAAATAATATTGGTGCTATTTACTACAAACAAAATGATTTCGTGAAAGCTTTAGAACAATATCTTCTCGCTTTGGAAATTCAAGAAGAATTGCAAGATAGTTTTAATATAGCAAGTTCATATAATAATATTGGGCTGATATTTTTCTCTACTAAAGATTATAATAAAAGCTTGGAATACCTGTCAAAAGCTTTAGAGATCTATGAAGAACTGAATGCCAATATTAATATTGCTTATACTACATTAAATATAGCAGGTACTTATTCAAATCTGGATAATTCTGAAAAGGCTTTAGACTATTGTTTATCTTCCTTAAAGTATAGTGAAGAAATCGGGAACGAGCGGCTATCGGGAATAATTCTAACTAATATAGCGATCATGTATTATGATGATTTTGATAATAAGAATGAGGCTTTAGAATATTTTAACAAAGCATTAATTATTGCCCAAAAATATAATGATAAAAGAAATACTGCGATATCATTACATAACATCGGTTCCATCCATAAAGATTTGGGATTGTATGAAGTTGCGATGAAAGAAGAAAGGGAAGCGCTAAAATTCGCTCAAGAAATTAATGATTATTCACAAATTGCAGAAATTATAGGAGAAATTTCATCTATTTATGCTAAGATGAATAACTTCCAAAATGCTTATGAATATCATGTTAAATTCAAAGCGTTGAACGATTCGATTTTTAATATTGAAAGTGACGAGAAGATAACTGAAATGGAAACCAAATACGAAACCGAAAAGAAGGAACAGCAGATCGTACTTCTGGAAAAGGACAAAACCATTTCAGGAATGAAGCTGAAGCGTCAACGATCCCTTTTGCTATATTTGACCGGCGGGATAGTGATGATATTTCTTTTTGTGCTTATTCTATCGAATCTCTACAGGCAGAAGGTAAAAACTTCTGCTGCACTTGCAGTAGCAAATGGAAAATTAGAGGAGCTCTCCCGAACCGATCCGCTCACAAAACTCTGGAACCGCAGATATCTGCATGAGATCATAGAACTTGAAAGAACCAGAATCAAAAGAGCTTTCGAGCCATTTTCCTTCATTCTTATGGATATCGATCATTTTAAAAATGTTAATGATACACACGGGCATGAGTGTGGAGATTACGTTCTGGCAACCATGGCAGTCATACTTAGATCTGCTGTAAGAAAACAGGATTTGGTTGGACGCTGGGGTGGTGAAGAATTTCTTCTATTTCTGCCGAAAACCTCACTGAAAGGTGCTATAACTATTGCCGAATCTGTAAGAAAGAAGATCGAAGATTATCCATTTACATATTCATCAAAAAAGATACCTGTAACCGCAACATTTGGAGTGAGCCAATACGACGAGTCTCTCTCTGTTGATGAGTGTATTAAACTTTCTGATGATGCACTGTACGAAGGTAAAGAGAGCGGAAGGAACCGTGTCGTGACTGTTCAGGAAGTAGGATAATTAAGTGGGATAATGAATGATAATTTTTTATATCGGAATGCAATTCGTGCTCATTCCAAAATGTTGTTCTTTTGAATCTTGTCCTGATTTATTGACAGGATTATTATATATTTAGTGTATGTACTAATGGCAATGTGAAAAAATAAGGCAACGGAAGTAAGAATGTATAAAATAGAGAAGCTTTCTCAAATTAAGAACAGTTTGGATAATACATATTTTACAATAAAAATAAGGCACAATAATTATGATCGGATACTATATTTCATCTAAACAAGTAAGAGAATTGGGTTTATTAGACAATCCTAAAATTGCTGAACATCTAAAGAATACAATAATTGCCATCACTACGGATGATTTGCTAGAGGAAAATCAAAGTGTTGAATTTAACGAAACAAAAATTGAAGAGATGATGATATGGTTCTATAAAAATTATTATGAGAGTTTAAAAGCTACATTTGTCTCATTTCTTGAATAACAATAACCGTTATGAAAAAAGTGACTAGCCCGATACCATATAATTATATAACGATTAAAACGACTAAAAGCAGAATTGAAAAAGGTCTTTTAGCAATACCCGTTTCTCTTATATCGCAGTTTCCAAAATTGGCCTCGAAAATTTATGTATTGAATGATAAAGGAAAAGAAGAAGAAAAAACTTATACACCGTATCAAAGTAGTAGTCGTGAGTGCAGGATTGGTGGTCTAAAAGCATTCTACTCAAAATACAAAATCAATGATGGTGATGAAATAGTTATACAAATTTTAGATGAAGGTAAATATAAAATAATTCCAGAAAAATATTTCAATGAACGAATTAAAAAATTAGAAAATAATTTTGAAAAAAGCCTTAATGATATAGAGACTGAGAA
Organism: Candidatus Cloacimonas sp. 4484_140; assembly: GCA_002049945.1. GTDB lineage: Bacteria > Cloacimonadota > Cloacimonadia > JGIOTU-2 > JGIOTU-2 > Celaenobacter. The sequence continues at coordinate 2,137 of MVCT01000002.1, read as the reverse complement.
AAATATTAAAAATTTATCATATGCGACGAATAAATCTAGTATTGAAGTAATTCAAAGTGAGTTTGTACGAATGTCTCAAAAAGAGGTTTATAAACGTAAAACAAAATTAGTTCCATCAAATAAAACAAAAGAAAATGTTCCTTCATCATTAAGAAAAATATTAGTTGTTTTATATGGTGGTAAATGTCAAATATCTGGTTTCACTTTTATAATGAAAAATGGGAATCCATATTTTGAGATTCATCATATTGATTCTTTAAAAGGAAATCACATTAAAAATTTACTTGTTGTTAGTCCTAATATTCATGCTCAATTTACTTATACTGAACCTGAGCATTATTTTGATTCAGATAGTTGGTTGCGAAAAGTAAGATTAAATGATAACGCATATACTGTTTTTCAAATAATTGACAAACTACCAAAATATTTTGAAAAAGAAATTCATTATTAAATTTTATAGCAACTCTCATAAGCTTTGAGATAAGTGAGGAATATATCAAAATTGCTGAAAATAGAATCATGCCGTATAGGAATATGCTAAAATTATAAATAAAAATTTCAACAAATCAACTAAAGAATTAGTAGATTGTAACTATTTCGTTCCAATAAAAAAAGCGAACTTGCTGGAGCATAACTATAGGTATCTATCCATTACAGCACTTAATCAACTTTTTCTTTGAATGCGGAGAAATCAGGAATATCTTTGTATTGATCAAGAGCTTTTCCAACTGAAATCTCTTTTAAGTGTAACTCTAATTTTTCTAAATCCATATGCCCGTTTCAGGGAGGACATTATGAACAGTCAATAATAATTTATTAGACAAGAAGCTGATGATTTCTGAAGCATTGCATTTCAGAAAGAGTATATTTATGCCATTATTTCAAATCTTACTTATTGCGGTCGGTCTTGCGATGGATGCTTTTGCAGTATCCCTTGCCAGCGGATTTTCTCTCAAGAGCTCATATCTTTTCTGGAGCTGTATTATTGCACTTTTTTTTGGTGGATTTCAAGCGCTCATGCCTGTGCTCGGATGGTTCGGTGGAAATCTGTTCCGTAATTACATAGAAAAATTCGATCACTGGATTGCGTTTGGACTTTTGGTCATCATAGGAATCCGCATGATCTATGAAGCATTTGTTTCACATCCCGAAAAGAAACTCATTCGCCCTACGAATCTGCTCGTGCTTTTAGGACTCGCCATTGCCACCAGCATCGATGCGCTTGCGGCAGGATTGGGTTTTTCTCTTTTAAATGTCCCAATTTTCCTGCCGGCTCTTACAATTGGTATTATCACATTCACTATCTCCTTTTGTGGTGTGATGCTTGGAAGATCAATCGGGATTAAATGGGGTGAGCGTGCCCATCTGCTTGGCGGAATCGTGCTGATCGTGATAGGGATAAAGATTTTACTCGGACACCTACTTTAAAAAAATTTGACAATCTAATTTACTTATTGGCAAATCAGCCAACAAAGAAAGAAGGTGCTATGATTACCTATAAAGAAGCAGAGATTCGAAGCGAGGTCATCAAGGCAATGGCACATCCGGTGCGCTTAATCGTGATCGAGCTTTTGAAAGAAGGAGAGAAGTCCTTCTCTGAACTAATGGAATATTTTGATATTGATAAATCAACTCTGTCCAGGCATATCAGTGTGCTGAAAGTTTCAGGCATTGTTACATCACGCAAAGATGGTCTGGAAATGTTCTACCATCTTCAGGTGCCCTGTATAACTAATTTTTTCCAATGTGTGACCGCAGTTATTGAAGACAAGATCAAGCAGCATCAAAGCTGTGTATGCCATGTAGATTAGAGAAGTTTCATGAATAAAGAATGGAAAAAATTTCTCTCGCTGATCGGCGCATTCCTCGTTATTTATTTCCTTCCTTTTGATACAAAGCCGGTATCACAAGCACTTATCAACGGCTTCACTTTGCTACACGAATATGCACGTGAACATGTGTTACTTTGCCTGGTTCCGGCGTTCTTTATTGCAGGAGCGATCACAGTTTTTGTAAAAAAAGATGCAGTACTCAAGTTGCTTGGACCCAAAACAAAAAAGTGGATTTCGTATCCAATAGCTTCAGTATCGGGTGGGATACTGGCAGTGTGTTCTTGCACAATACTTCCACTTTTTGC
>MVCT01000052.1 GCA_002049945.1 Candidatus Cloacimonas sp. 4484_140 | reverse complement strand
TTAAAAATTCTTTGCTTCTTTTGCGAGAAATTTTTCACGACTACTTGTTGGTAGGTTTCATTTTTTAAGTGCTAAATGGATTTTTTTAGCATATCGATGAAATTTATCTCGCTTGGATTTACACGATTCAAAATTGCCAGATAATAGCTTATCATATCGCAGAGAAGAATAGTTGAGAAGATTTTTCCCATCATAGTTTTTCCGTCTGTGAAGATCTCGAGATATTCTATCTCTTCGTACGATGGATTTGCATCTTTTTTTTCCTCTTCAGACTGTCGAATAATATCTTTAAAAACCTGTACGCGTTTGAGATATTTCTTTCTCTCTTCATAATCACTGATGAAGATCGGAACGAGCGAGTTATTGTAATAGCTCTCCCAGCCCTCTATCTCATTATGATTCATTTCTGAGAATGTGTTGCAGAAAGCATGGGTTTTTGCATTCTCATTAATCTGGCATTTGAACCTGTAGGCAAGTGGAAATAATTGGGGATTGCTACTGTAAATAACGGGGATCTTTTTAAAGATCTTCTGTGCCAAACCCTTCGCAAAATTTTTTGATTCTTCCACATTACGGTTTATAAGCTTAAGCTTATGTTTCAGGTTCAAGAGAGTGAGTTTTGCATTTATATTCTGGTTCTCGATAAGCTCTAATTCTTCGAATATTTTGACGATCGAGAAAAACAAATACCCTATCGCAGCACGTGGTTGGAATCCCGGTGGTATCAATTTGATAAGGTATCCTTCCTCTGCGCCATAGTGTTTGAGTATTCCGCCGGATGTGACCATTGCGATCTGGGCGCCAGCTTCTTTCAGGATGTCAAAGCAGGATACTGTTTCGGCAGTATTTCCCGAATAACTGCAAACGATACCAAGGGTTGTTTCATCAAGAAACGGAGGAAGATTATAATCCTTAAACACACTGATCTTTAAGGTATTTCCGAATAGAATTTTTGCAATATCCCCTGCGATGGCAGAGCCCCCCATTCCACAGATATACACTTTAGAAATATTCTTATAGTATCGTGCAAGATCGCTTTTTTCCTGTTTGAAATAGCGTTCCTTAATCTGCTGTGGAAGAGAAATGATCTGTTCGTACATGTGCTCAGTATCAAATCGATTGAAATTTCCAGTATAATCTAAACTAATTAATGAAGACATTACTCTCCTTTCTTCATAGAAAGTATGAAATTTTTTATTTTTTAATTAACCGTTTATACGCTATTTGCATTTCCTCTTGAGAATTGCTCTGATGTTTTTTGTAAAAATTCTCGAGTTCTGCAATGGTGAAACGTGAAAGTATTTTTTTGACGTGAATAATACCGCTGATATTTACACTGAAAGATCGTAATCCCAAACCCAAAAGTAACGGAACAGCGATTGGATCGCTTGCCATTTCTCCACATAATGTAACATCAATATTATGTTTCTTTCCTGCCTTAATTGTTTTTCTGATGAGTTCAATTACAGCAGGATCAAAATAGGTGAACTCATCTGCAAGAGCTTCGTTATTCCTGTCTGCTGCCAATACATATTGAGTGAGATCATTTGTGCCGATACTGAAAAAATCTGCGTGCTTTGCAAACAGGTCAGCGAGAATTGCAGAAGAGGGAATTTCAATCATAATACCAACTTCAATTTTATCATTGAATGCAACTTTCTTCTTCCTGAGAAGTGCCTTTTCTTCCTCAATAAGCTCGCATGATTGAATTATTTCCTTTATCGAAGCAATCATTGGCAGCATTATCTTGAGATTTCCATAAGCAGATGCCATAAGAATACCGCGGATTTGCTGTCGGAATATTTCCTTGTATTTAAGTAGAAAACGAATTCCTCTACATCCAAGATTGGGATTTACTTCCTTATGAAGTCCAAACTCTCTTTGCAGTTTATCTCCGCCTACATCAAAGGTGCGCACATATACAGGTTTTCCCTTAGGAAGATTTTCAATTACCTGTTTATATACTACGGATTGATTTTCTGCGGATGGAAAGGAATTTTCCATAAAATAGAGAAATTCTGTTCTGAACAGACCTACTCCATCGATGTACTGAACTTCCGGAATTTCACAATCCTCTGGAAATTCAATATTTACCATAAGTTCGATCTTTGTTTTATCCTTTGTGAGAGTGGGAGTTTTCAGGAGTGCAATCTTTTCTTTGAAAAGCTTCTTAGCACTCTTCTTAAGAGCTTCATATTCTTTTATGTGCTTATCATCAGGTTCGAGAATGACTTTTCCTTCCGTTCCATATACAATTACAGGATCATTTTCCTTAAATTCTTTGAGAGCATTTTCAATATTAAATATAACCGGTATGCCAATGGATTTGGCAATTATGGCAGAATGAGAATGAGGTGAGCCCTTTTCCACAATGACAGCGAGAGGGTGTGAATCCTTAATACTCAACACCAGTGATGGAATAATTTCCGGCAATACAACAACCTTATTTTCCTTTACAAAATCCTTGATATGAATATCCTGATGATGCATATTTCTAATGATACGCATTTTGATATCTTCAAAGTCTTCTTTTCTCTGGCTGAGCACTACATCATCAAGATCAGACAGATGGTCGATCATTCTATTAAAATACTCCTGAACGGCTCTGTCAGCGGGTTTCATTTCTTCTCTGATAATAATTGCGACATCCTCAATAAGTATTTTATCTTTGAGGATTTCTTGGTGAGACTGCAGGATATTTCTTTCTTCTCTGGCTCGGGTTTCAAGGTAAGTGAGCAAAAGATCGATCTCGCTGATCGAGAGTGTAACAGCATTTTGAAAGCTCTTAATATGTTCCTCAACCTCAGAAGCTTTGATATGTCCTTTTGAAACCTTATAAATATCCCACTCTACAAGAGTAACATTACCTGCGATGAGTCCTGGAGCAATGGAATATCCAATATATTCTTTCATTATTCTTCTCCGAATTTATCCTCGAAAAGTTTTACGATATCTTCCATCATTTCTTGCTCGTCCACACCATCAAAGACCAATTCCAGTTCCGTATCTTTACCAGCTCCCAACATCATGATGCCCATAACACTTTTCCCGTTTATTTCCATATCATCCTTTCGAATGAGAAAATTTGATTTATATTTGGAAGCAGTTTTGGAGATCAACGAAGCGGGACGCACGTGGATGCCAAGTTTATTTGTGAGAGTAACATTTTTTTTGATCATCTACTCTTTGTCAGTTTCAAGATAGGTTCGTATTCTGTTTTTACGTTCAATTTCCTTTTGAACTCTCTCATTAAATATTTCTGCGGCATTATGACCATAAACCTTGAGCATATGGTTCATAGCTATGACTTCAACTATAGCTGCAATACTCTTACCGGGTGACACAGGTAGATATATGATTGGAATTTCTACATCGAGTATGCGGTTAAAACGCTCCTTTAGTCCGATTCTTTCATAGTCCATATTATGACGCCACGGAATTAGCTCAACCTGAGTTTCAATACGTTTCTGCATTCTAATGGCACGAATTCCGAACATGGTTTCAATATCGAGAAGTCCAATACCTCTGATTTCCATAAAATGTCCAAGCTGCTTATTTACATCTCCGATTATGACATTCATTCTTTTTTTGATATGGACTACATCATCAGAAATTAGCCGATGACCGCGTGACACCAGTTCCAAAGCACATTCGCTTTTCCCTATTCCGCTCTGACCGGTGACGAGAATTCCCACACCGAACACATCAACAAGTGTTGCATGAATGGATTTGGAAGGTGCAAACCAGTCTTGCAGAAAATTGGACAAACTATGATACAGAGCAATCGTAGTCATACGGGACTGGATTACAGGAATGTTATGTTCGTCAGCAAGGAAGACCAGTTCTTTTGTAGGAAGAAGTCCTTTTGCAATTACAAAGCAGGGGATATCAAACTGAGAAAAGAGTTTTTTGATTTTATCGTATCTCGTTGAGGGTTCAAGAGATTTTAGATATTGAACTTCAGTTTCGCCGAGCACCTGAATTCTGTCGTAGGCATAAGTATCTGTAAATCCAGCAAAAGCAAGTCCCGGACGGGAAAGTTCAGGTGTAGTAATTTCCTTTGAAAGTCCCTTTTTCTTTGAAAGAAGGATAAAGGTTAAATCCTTTTGTTTTAGCTCGAACAGCATTCCAACAGTTAATGCTTTCATTATTGCCTCATTTATTGAATTTCAATGACTTCGTAGCCGTTTTTGATCTTTTTTATTATCGCATACTTATCTGTTCCCGTATTTCGAAAAAGAAAGAAACCATTCTCCCTATTACTGAACTCGTCAATTGCTCTATCGAGGTCAAGTTCTACGGGTTTAACAGTTTTTTGAATGATATTCAAAGTATCGATTTTGGTCTTTTGAAACTCCTTGAACGCCACCTTATCATTTGAATGATGCCGCTTCATCTTTCCGATCTGTTTTTTTATTTGCCGCTCGATTTTTCTAATTACACTATCAATAGCAGTATACATATCCTGTTCGCGAGCCTTAGCAACTAAGTTCAGTTTTTTTACACTCAGATTTAGTTCAGCAATATTCCTGTTTTTCTCAGCCCGTAATATCATCTCAGCGACGATAATATGGTCGAAATATTTTTTAAGTCCTCTCATTGCGCTATCAGCATAATCCTTGATAGGATCAGTTAACTCGAAATGACGTGCAGTAATTGTGATTTGCATAGTTTCATACCTCGCTTTATTTATTTTGTAGAATTGTTGCCAAATTTTGAGAATAATAGGAACTTCTCACCAGCGGAGCAGACTCAATATAGAGAAATCCCATTTCCATTCCATCTGTTTTATACTTATCAAAAATTTCCGGATGTATATATTCCTGTACTGGAAAATTATTTGTTGTTGCCTGAAGATACTGCCCGATCGTCAGCATATCAACTCCGACTTTCCTGGCGTCTTTCATAACTTGCAATACTTCATTTTGTGATTCGCCCAATCCAACCATAATACCTGTCTTTGTAATGATCTTTGGATCCTGTTTCTTCACCCTTTCCAAGAGAGAGAGAGAACGCTTGTAATCTGCTTGAGGTCTGATGGTTGAGTACAATCGCTTAATGGTTTCTAGATTATGATTGAAGATCGTTGGTTTTTCTTTCACGACTGTATCAATTGCATTTTCATTACCTTTGAAATCCGGAGTGAGTACTTCGATAAATACTTTATTTCCGAGCAAAGCTCTGATCTCTTTTATGGTTTTTTGGAAATGAGCAGCACCTCCATCGTCAAGGTCATCACGGGTTACAGAGGTGATGATCACATGCTTCAGACCAAGTTTTTGGGACATTTCTGCTACTCTTCGCGGCTCGTCAGGATCGAGTGGAAGCGCATGGACAGTTGTAGGAATTGCGCAGAATCTGCAATTGCGAGTACATTCATTCCCCATAATGAGGAACACTGCGGTGCCTTTTTCAAAACACTCCCCCCTATTGGGACAGCGCGCACTTTCACATACTGTATGAAGTTTGTACTTTGAGAGCATTTTGGTGAGATTGGCAGTATTCGATGCACCAAGCATCTCTGCTCTCAACCAGGATGGTTTTCTTGCAAGTTTATTCATGTATTTTATATTAATTATTTTTGGAAAAAGTAAAAGCGAAACTTAATTAAAATCATATTTCAAAAATCTTTCACCTAAATATATTTTTCGAGCTTGAGGATCATTGACCAATTCCCGTGATGTGCCCGAAAGAAGAACTTTACCTTCATAGATAATATATGCTCTGTCCGTAATTTGTAAAGTATCAAGCACATTATGATCGGTTATTAAAATCCCAATGTTTTTTTTCTGCAATTTTATAATGATGTCCTGAATATCAGAAACTGCAAGAGGGTCAACTCCAGAGAAAGGTTCATCGAGAAAAAGGAACTTCGGTCTGGTAATCAAAGAGCGTGTTATTTCGAGCTTACGCCGCTCTCCACCTGAAAGAGAATATGCTTTTTGATCAGCAAGTTTTGCGAGATCAAGCTCATTAAGAGACTTCTGAAGGATTGATTTTCTTTCCTTTTTCGTATAATTCTGAGTTTCCAGAATAGCCATGATATTTTGCTTCACGGTCAATTTACTGAACACTGATGGTTCCTGGGAAAGATAGCTAATTCCCATTCGTGCCCGCTTGTACATAGGCATTTTAATAATATCGACATCATCAATAAAAAAATGCCCACTATTGGCTTTTATGAGTCCGATCATCATATGAAAAGTGGTTGTTTTGCCTGCTCCGTTTGGTCCAAGCAGTCCGACAATCTCACCCTGCCTTACTTCAATTGAAACTTGATTTACAACTTTTTTCTTTCCGTAGATCTTTACTAGATCCTGAGTACGGATTATGCTTTCTTTTTGTTCCATATTATTTCTCAATAATCTTTTTTGAACTTGTAAAGGTATAAGTGCCCTTAATGTCATCTTCAGCTATTATCGTTTTAATTTTTTCTCCTTCATCGAAAAATACTTGGAGCTGCAATGTTGCTAATTTATTAATAAGAATATCCTCATCCTCTCTTTGCTCAAAAAAGCTGCGTGACACATCCTGAGCATGTAGATAGGTCAATTTATCATTATTGATCTTCATGAGAACTTTTTCTGCGTAAAGATAATTTTCCTTTCCGATGCTTTCCTCCTCTTTGAAATGGATCACTGCATTTTTTACCATAAGAAGCTCGTGAATCTTTTCATCCTTGAAGAATACCTGAAATTCTTCAGCAGTTGCGGTTGAAAGAGAGCTTTTAAATTGTGGATTTCCGAGCATGACCGCCTTTTCCTGATCATTAAAATAGATCAGAAAATTGGATGTCGCATAAGTATCTTTGGTTTCGACTTTTACGTCATAGGTTGCAGTCAATTTCTTATCCTTGGAAAAAAGCTCCATCTGCTTGCTGAAAATTTTTAACTCATTATCTCGTTGAAAGGTCAGCACAGGATTTTCCCGGGCAAGTCCATAGTCAGTCTCCATATCGTACCGGAATTTCCCACAGGTGCAAACAACCTCTTCAATGAAATCTGTAGCAACAATGTTATTAAGGGCATGCACCTTCTTATCTTCTTTTTGATATTCAATAAAATCCGCAGTAACTTTTTTAAGCAATGTGTCTGAGGAATTCTCTATAAAATATGCATCCTTTTCTAGTTTGAGTATAGCATTTTTGTGGAAATACGTTGCTTTTTGAGCGCCTGCTTCCAACGTATCATCAATTGCTCGTACATCGCCGAAGAGTTTCACTTTTCTATCTTTCTGAAATATCTGAGCGTTATCAGCAAAAAATTCAATATCATTGTAAATCAGATCCACATCACCTTTTAATGTAGTGATCGTATCATTTTCTGTTTTATCGATCTTTACCAGATTTGCATTTTTAAGAATGTAATGACGATTATCTTCTTTGCTCAACAAAGTTGAAGAAAAACACAGAGT
>MVCT01000051.1 GCA_002049945.1 Candidatus Cloacimonas sp. 4484_140 | reverse complement strand
CGGACCAATATTTGCGACTCAAACTAAACTGGACACTCCCCCACCCATTGGATTAGAAAATCTTAAGGAAATAATCAATAAAACCACAATACCAATTGTCGCCATCGGCGGTATCAATACTCAAAATTTAAAAGAAATTTTAGATACCGGAGTGCATGGCGTGGCAATTATTTCAGCGATCCTGACCGCACCTGATCCTGAAAATGAAATTCGAAAAATACAAGAAATCATCAAGAAATATAATAAGAAATGAGGATATCATGCAAGAACTCCATTTACCATTATACACCTATTTACAAAAGATCAGAAATACCAATCCGCTGATCCATCACATTACCAACTGGGTTTCGATCGCAGATTGCGCAAATATCGTTCGGCTTACCGGCGGACTTCCCATTATGGCGCATGCAAAAGAAGAAGTAGCTGATATGGTCAAATTGTCAGATGCGCTGGTTCTGAATATAGGCACACTAACCACAGAGTTAGTCGAATCTATGAAAATTGCTGCAAAAGCTGCAAATAAAAAAGGGATTCCTGTTGTTCTCGATGCAGTTGGTGTCGGTGCAACTCCATTTCGGGATAAAAAAGCTTTCGAACTTCTTGATGAATGTCATATTAATATCATTAAAGGGAATGCTTCAGAAATTGCCAAACTTGCAGGTGAGGACGTTGTAACAAAGGGCGTCGAGGCAGTGGACGTACAGCTTGATCTTGTAAAGGTTGCAAAGAAGCTCGCAAAAGAAAGAAATGCAGGGGTCGTCATAACAGCTCCGGAAGATATTGTTGCATGGAAAGAAGATGTGTATGTCGTTAAAAATGGCCATCCGCTCATGGGACAGATTGTTGGCACAGGGTGCATGGCAGCATCGGTTCTGGGTTGTTTCTGCGCTATCGACAAAGACTATGGCAAAGTGTGCGCTGCAGGTTTATCTGTGTACGAGATCGCAGCAGAAAAAGCCGCAAGTGAGACCTTTACACCCTTTGCATTCAAACAAAAATTTTTCGATGAACTCTTTAAAATGGATGAGGTATGTGACTGGATGCAGAAGATTATTGCACTCTAAGTTAGATTCATGCATTATATGAAGAAATAAATTTATTAAAAGAAGGTACTATGACATTACTTGAACAGGCAAAAAAAGGAATCATCACTAAGGATATGCGAATTGTCGCCAAAGACGAAAATCGTGAAGTAAAATGGCTCAAAGATGAGATTGCTGCAGGACATATCGTAATCCCTAAAAATATCGGAAGAAAATTTCAGCCGATCGGAATCGGAAATAAACTTCGCACAAAGATAAATGCAAATATCGGCACCTCTCCAGATCATTTTGATATAAAGGAGGAGCTTGAAAAGTTGAAAGTCTCTGTCGCCTATGGCTCAGACAGCGTGATGGATCTCTCCACCGGTGGGGATCTCTCAAAAATTCGAAAAGTAATCCTTCATCAATCACCGGTAATGGTGGGCACTGTTCCGATCTATCAGGTTGCGGCAGAACTTCTTGAAAAGGATCACGATATCGCTGAGATGTCCGTTGACCAGCTTTTTAATTCAATAGAAAAACAGTGTGACGAAGGCGTGGATTATATTACTGTCCACTGCGGAATTACCGAGAAAGCTGTTGATGCAATGAAAAAACAGCCACGCTTACTCGGGGTGGTGAGCAGAGGTGGCTCGCTGCTTATTAAATGGATGAAGATTCACAAAAAGGAAAATCCACTCTATGAATACTATGACAGACTACTGGATATTGCTTATAAATATGATGTAACTCTCAGCTTGGGTGACGGTTTGCGTCCCGGTTGCCTGGCAGATGCCAGTGATGCGGGACAGTTTCAGGAACTTATTACTCTCGGCGAGCTTCAACAACGAGCTTTAAAGGCAAATGTGCAAGCTATGATCGAGGGTCCCGGACATATTCCATTCCATCAGATCGAAGCAAATGTACGCCTGCAGAAATCTCTCTGTCATGGAGCTCCTTTCTATGTGCTTGGTCCAATTACAACAGATATTGCTCCCGGTTATGACCACATTACCAGTGCCATCGGTGGAACCCTTGCAGCGTATTATGGTGCAGATTTTCTCTGCTATGTGACACCATCAGAGCATCTATGCCTTCCTACTAAGGACGATGTGCGGGTAGGTGTGATCGCTGCGAAAATCGCTGCTCATTCTGCTGATATTGCCAATGGCATTCCCGGTAGTATGGATAGAGATAATAGAATTTCTAAATTCCGTTCTGAATTAAATTGGGAAGGACAGTATGAAACTTCGATCGATCCGCTTTTGGCTAAGAAAAGACGCAAGGCAAGCGAAGACTTCTCCGAAGATGTGTGCACAATGTGCGGAAAATTATGTGCGATAAAGACTTCTAAGGATTAGAAAGTTGAATTGTTTAACAATAGCAGCGAGTGATACTTCAGGTGGAGCAGGCATTCAACGAGACCTCAAGACATTTCATGATATTGGCGTGAATGGGCTTTCTGTCATAACCGGCATCACTGCTCAGACTAACCAAAAAGTTTTCTATGCAAAAGCACTACCAGTCGATGATGTAGAAAATCAATTAAAAACAATTTTAGAAAATTATCATATCTCAGCAGTAAAGATAGGTGTGGTGTTCAATCAGGAAATCATGGAATGCATTTCATATTTCGTGAAAAAATATGTGAAAGAAAATATTGTGATCGATCCAATCTTAATCGCGAGTGATGAATACTCCTTTCTTGATGAGAAGGATTTCTCCTTTATGAAAGATGATTTCCTATTTATCGCAGATATTATTACTCCTAACATTCCAGAATTGGAAACTCTGAGCAGGATGTCTATTTCAAGCGAAAAAGAACTTATCGAAGCTGGAAGATTACTTTCTAAGAAATATAATAACTTTATTTTTGCAAAAGGGGGGCATCTAAAATGTGGGGGTGATATTAAGGATTATCTCATTAAAGGAAATAATATCGATTCCTTTTCTGCTATTGATAAAAACTTATCGCGTGTACACGGCACCGGCTGTCTTATTTCCTCTGCAATTACTGCATTTCTTGCACAGAATTATAATATAAAAACTGCAATCGTTAAAGCGAAAGAATATTTTTATTCGATCCTGACATGAAATAATTGCTATGGTTTGAAAAAATTTTCAATATTATAAATTCACCTGTCAGAATTTTCTATAAAATACATTCTCAAACTTATCTGCCTTGCCTATTCTATAGACAACATTGAAAATCCTGTCTGGATATAAACTAATAAATTTTTTATACTTGGAGAGAACAAAATTTGCAAGGTTATATTTCACTTCATAAACATTCTTTTCATCCAGAACAAAATCTACCTCATTCTGCTGTTGAGTTCGCCAGAAATGTATTCGTTCAATAGGTAATCTATCAAGGAATTGACGGAAAATAAAATTTTCATATAATTTTCTTATATCCTGACGATAATTAGTTAAATTAAAATTTCTTATCAAAGCATTTCTCAAACCCAAATCCAGGAAATACATCTTAGGCATCTTTTTTATCTCTTTTCTTATATTAGTAAAATATGGCGAAACCGTAGCAATATGGAAAGACTTTTTGAGAGTATGAATATAATTATCAATTGCTGTTGTAGATACTCTTAGAAGTTTTGATAAAGTATTTGTATTTAATAAACTGCTAATCTGGTCACTCAAAATTTTAAGCAATTCCAGCGCTTTTTGCTGATTCTTTATTCCAGATTCCATAATATCCTTCTTGATATATGAGTATAATAATTCATTCAATAATTCCTTTTTCTCTTTGTCCGTTGATGCCAGGACAACTCTTGGATATCCTCCATGAATTAAATACCGGTCAATATAGTAAGAAATCTCACGCTGTTCTGTAAACGGCAAATTTTCAATAGTCAAAGATTGATATGGAATTTCAGAAATTAATCTCGCCAGAGTAGGTTTATTGTTAAATTTAAGGAATTCATCAAAAGACAAAGTATATAAAATGAATACTTTCTTTCGACCTACCAATGAATCCTTAAATTTTGTATCCATATAAAATGCAGAAGAACCACTTACAATCAATTTTATCTTTTTTGAAAATTCATCGTATAAGTATTTTAGAAAATTTGATGGGTTATTGAGATACTGAACTTCATCAACAAGAAAGTATATCTTTCGATCTTCAGGTAAAGAAAAAAGATTAAATATATTTCTGGGGTGGTCATTAAGTAGATGCAAGTAATCGGGATCTTCTAAATTAACGTAAAAAGCTGGAAATCCCTTTTCTATTAGATAGTTCTCAATTTGCTTAAGAATAGTGGTTTTACCAACCTGTCTTGCTCCAGTAATAATTGTTACTTCATCATTCTGGAGATGATTCAAACATTCAAAATATAAATTTCTTTTTAACAGTTTTATCTCCTGATTAATTCATTTAAGGTTTTAAATGGAAAATATATTATAAAGGTCAACTATTAAATGTATATACAATGATCATGCAGAATTTGATGATAGCAAACAGAAACCAAAGGTTGCTTGTTGGGATGGGAAAGATGAAAATGGAATTATGCAGAGATCTGGTATTTATTTATACAAAATGAGTGTTAACGGAAAAACTGAAGACACGAAGAAAATGATACTACTACGTTAATAATCGAAAAATGGAGTAACATCACAGATAAATTCATTATCATAATCTTCAAATATTTGACAAACATTTCTCCTCCTGCGAGATGAACACGATGGTAACAGAAATCAAACCGATCAGTCACAATGAAATTTACAGGAAGCTCATGCATCTCTTTGCGATAATTATTCCTGTGCTCTATTATTTCGTAGTTATTCCTGTTCTCTATTACTTTGTAGTAAAGAACCAGCTTCTTGCAATAGCAATACTCCTTCCGTTTGCAATAGGATCTGTGGTCTGGGATTCTGCCCGAATAGAGAATCCAAAATATCGACATAAATTTCTTAAGCTTTTCGGTTCACACCTCAGAGATTCTGAAGCGAGCAAGCTTACTGGCGGATCTTATCTGCTCACATCATCCGTTGTGATAATTGCAGTTTTTTCTAGAGAGATAGCTTTTCTTGCAATATCCTATCTTGTTGTAGGTGACACCTTTGCTGCTTTTTTCGGACTTTCCATGGGAAGGAGAAAATTTGTACGCTCAAAGAAATCTCTCGAAGGTCTTATCGGCGCTTTTATTAGTTGTGCGATCTTTGGACTCGCCAGTTATTTCTTGTTTCTTAAACGCGTATTCGCTTATAACAGCGCACATCCCGAACTGGCAGTGATAATGATAATTTTGGGAGCCCTTGCCGCAGCGATTGTGGAATCTGTGGATCTTCATATCAATGATAACATAAGCATCCCGATACTTTCCGCTCTGGCGATGACTATCGTATATTTATTTATATAAGGAGAATAGATGAAACTTTCCTTTGTGATCCCGGTCTATAATGAAGAAAAAAGTCTTAAAGAGTTACATAAAAAGATCATCGAAAATATTCCCAACACATCTTATGAAATCATCTTTATTGATGACGGCAGTACTGATAATTCCCATGCGATTATTAATGAGATAGCGAAGCGAGATCCCAATATAAAGCTGATCAGATTCCGAACAAATTTTGGAAAAGCAGCGGCTTTACAAGCGGGTTTCGATAAAGCTGTGGGCGATGTTATCTTTACTATGGATGCAGACCTGCAGGACGATCCGAAGGAGATTCCCGGATTTCTCGAAAAAATCAATGAAGGATATGACCTTGTTTCCGGATGGAAGAAAAAGAGAAAAGACCCGATCACAAAGCGCTTGCCATCAAAAATTTTTAATCTGATCACCTCAATGGTGTTTCATCTGCGCCTGCATGACTACAACTGCGGCTACAAGGCATATCGTAAAGAAGCTGCCAAATCTCTCAATATCTATGGTGAACTCTACCGCTATATCCCTGCAATTGTGTGGTCAAAAGGATTTTCTGTGGCTGAGATAGTTGTCACTCATCACAAAAGAAAATTTGGAAAGTCAAAGTACGGCGCCAGCCGTCTTGTTCGGGGTTTTCTCGATCTGCTCACCGTGACGATGATCACAAAATATCAGAGAAGTCCACTTTATCTTTTCGGAGCGAGCGGACTTATCATATCTGCGATTGGTTTTATTATCAGCATCTGGCTGGCTGTGGAGAAGATCTTCTTCGGCATGAGCTTGAGCAACAGACCCCTGCTCTTTCTTGGCATACTTCTAATCGTTGTCGGTGTACAGCTTATTTCACTTGGATTGCTCGGAGAAATGATCGTATATAGCTCACGTCAAAAAAGAAACCGCTCTGAAAATATTAAAGACAAGAATTAGTGATAAGTCAATTGTTAAATGACATAAATTGAATTTTAACAAAATTTTAAACCTCATCCTAACCTTCTCCTAGCTGAGGAGAAGGCAATATAAGGAATGTCAAAATTCAATTAATATTTCCCAATCGAAGCTTGACAAGAACTAGTTCTAAAAAGTATATCCCATAGAGAAATTCCAGAAACTGTGCTGCTTGCTCTGCTCATAGGCAAGCTTAACAGGACCAAATATTGTGGTCATTTCCAATCCGATTGAATACCCTATTTTCTCTCCCCTATCAAATATATTCCAAAAATCTTCCATAGAGCCGATGTTCCCAAAATCACCGATTCCAATTTTAGCAACGCAGAAAAGTTCTTTGCGGGGATCGCTTAATGAGAAATCCATTATTAAATATCTCAACTTAAGAGAAGCATAGATAATATCCTCTCCTTTTACATCATCATAATTGAAGCCATAAAATGTATCTTCCGGTTTATGAAAAAAGAGTCTGTTTTCAGGAATATCACTGCCTTCGCTATTATGAAGGTACAATCGCGACCAATTTTCCAGTGTCCATTTCTTATGAATAGGGATACAGAAAGCATTTTCAAAATGAATTTCACTGAAATTTTTAAGTGACCCAAGTGCTTTATCATAGCGCACATAAGATGCTTTGCGATATAGACCCTTCGTAGGATACAGCACGTTATCGAAGTTATCAAAAAGAAGCTGTAATCCAATACCTGAGCTCCTTTTCTCAAATTCCAAGTTTGCTGTTCGGTAGTCATATATCAACGAAAGCATTCCCAGTTTTGAATCATCAAAAAAGCCACTCTCAAACCTGAAATTCCAGTACCTGTTCTCCTTGTCATGTGTATAATCATAGAGATAGAAGTGGAGAAGACTGTTCCAGTTTGATTGAAAAATCCTATCTGTACTAAAACGCACACCATACTTTCGCTCAGCGCCAAATCGAAGATACCCTTGCAGAAGCTGTCCTGTACCAAATATATTATCAAGTCCAACAGAAACAAAACCCGACGCTCCTTGTTGGGAAGCATATTGAGCACCTGCCTCTATGATCCCAAAGGGCTTTTCGGACACGCAGAACACGATATCCACAGCACCATTGGGAAGCGGTTCTACAGTGAAGTTTACAAGGTTAAAATAATTCGTCCCATAAATTCTCTGAATATCCTTTTCAATATTATAAATATTAAAAATTTCACCGGTACGAGTGTGAACTTCCCGTAAAATAACATTATCATTGGTAATGGTATTACCGCTGAACTTTAAACCATCTATAACTCCCTCATTTAATTCGATCTCGATCTCATCGGAAGAAATTGAGGTTTTTACTATTTCTGCGAGCACATAACCGTTCTTTACATAGTAATTTTCTATATGCTCTTCAAGCTCATCAAGAAAGCTGATAGAATCAAGAATGCTCTCACTCAGCAAATCATCATACGAAAATAGAGAATTTCCATGAATGGATATCTTTTTGCTCTTGATCGGAATGTATGATCTCTCGTCATCAGAAAATCCGCTATCAGACCCTGTAATGCTCAGAATAGAATCTATTTGAGAATATGTTTGATAGTATCCCAGAGTAAGTAATTCTTTGTATCTTGCAAACTCCGTGTTCCTTATATGTTTCGTTGAGGGACGGATTATAATATCTGCCTGCTTGAGTTCATCTTTGATCTTTGAGAACATCATAATATTGATGAGCTGGTTTGTGAAGCTGGTGATATTTGTGAGATCTTTATCTGTTGCCAGGTAATTTGTGGCATTCGAAGCGATAATGATATCAGCTCCCATATTACGCATACTGCTGATAGGAAGGTTGTTGGTAATTCCTCCATCCACATAAAAAGTCGAATCTATCAAAGTAGGAGATAAAAGAAAAGGCACGGTCATGCTTGCCTGCACAACCTGTGGAAGTTCTCCATGAGTAAAGATATGATTTTCGCCTGTTTTGATATTTGTTGTTGAAATAAAGAGCGGAGTTTTCAGATTAAGAAAATTGCTCCTGCACAGATAATTCGCTCTCGTGAAATAATAATCGAGTTGGCTTACGATTTCTTGAGTATTACCAAGTGAGTTTGGGAATTTAAGTTCCCAGTCCGAGAATCTTACTCTCAACACATTCGCTTCATTGATCCTTCGGGAATAATAATAATATTGTTGCCTGTCAGGATTGGTCGCGATGTTCCAGTCTGTAGTTTCAATAATTTCCTGCATTTGTTCCACGGAATATCCTGACGCATAGAATGCAGCGACAAGAGCGCCGAAACTCGTTCCACCAATAAAATCTATCGGAATATTATACTCTTCCAAAGCGCGTAATACGCCTATGTGTGCAATTCCCCTCGCTCCGCCGCCACTTAATACAACACCAATTGTTGGGCGTGAGTTTTCTGCACCGATAAGACTGAAAGCGCATAATAGAGTCATAGAAAATATGAGTATGATTTTCTTTTTCATAGGTTTCTATTAATTCCTTTTTGATGACTTATAATGTCAATATTTTTTACTGTAGGCATCTAATCCAAATTTATTGACAGTCGAATTATGTTTCATGGAATACGAGCAATTAAAATGAAACTTAATAAGATCAGTCAAACATTGATTCAACATTATTTGTTTATTTAAAAGGAGTAATACATGAATCTCTATGATAAATGCGCCAGTTTTACAGAAGCAAAAATCCTAGAAGAGCAGGGTTTTTATCCATATTTCCGTGTGATCAGTTCCGAGCAGGATACTGAAGTTATTGTAAATGGCAAGAAGACCTTGATGCTCGGTTCCAACAGCTATCTCGGACTTACCAATCATCCAAAAGTAAAAGAGGCAGCTGAAAATGCGATCAAAAAATATGGTACCGGTTGCGCCGGTTCACGCTTTCTTAACGGCACACTTGATATTCATATTGAGCTTGAAGAACGCCTTGCCAACCTTGTTGGCATGGATTCTGCCCTTGCATTTTCGACAGGATATCAGGCAAATCTTGGCGTGCTAAGCACAATAGTTACACGAGGTGAATACTTCATTACCGATAAACTTGATCATGCAAGTATTATAGACGGCTGCCATTTATCTTACGGTAAAATGCTGCGTTACAATCATAATGAAATGGATGATCTCGAACGGGTGCTGAAAAACGTTGAAGAAACACCCAAGTTGATAGTTGTGGACGGTATTTTCAGCATGGAAGGTGATATTGCAAAGTTACCTCAGATCGTTCACCTAGCAAAAAAATATAATGCACAGGTTATGGTTGATGATGCCCACTCGATCGGAGTGCTTGGTAAAAATGGTTCCGGAACTTCTAATCATTTTGGTTTGACAGATAAAGTAGATATTATCATGGGAACATTCAGCAAATCCCTTGCTTCAGTGGGCGGTTTCATTGCAGGAAATGAAGTGTTCATGCACTATCTTAAGCATTTCTCCCGTCCGCTTATTTTCAGTGCAAGTCTTCCACCTGCTTCTGCCGCAACAGTTATTGCTGCAATTGATATTATGGAACAAGAACCTGAGCGTCTTGACCGATTGTGGGAAATCACCAGATATATGCAAAAAGGATTTACAGATATGGGATACGATATCGGTACAAGTTGCACTCCCATCATTCCCCTGCATGTAGGTGATATGATGACTGCTTTCAAGATGTGGCGTTTGCTGGCTGATGACGGCGTGTTCATAAATCCTGTTATACCGCCTGCAGTTCCGCCGAATGACTGTCTTATCAGAACAAGTTTTATGGCTACTCATACTGACGACCAGCTCAATATGGCACTTGAAAAGTTTGAAAAAATAGGTAAAAAATTAGGAGTGATTTAAGCATTCGAGTTCAGTTGTAGCAACAATCGGTGTCCATTTGAACGGTGATCGGAAAAGCTCATCTTACAGACATGATAACTGGGATTCTTTAGATACTTTAGGTTTAAAAATTTTCTTACCATTTTTTTTCTCTGTTGTAATAAACGACAATTCATATAATAGCTTCGATAATTTTCTTGTATCAATATCAAATTGTGCTTTTTCTTTAATCTCTTGTGCTGAAAGTGGGGAAGTGAGAATACTTTTCACTTTTGCTTCAAAATTTTCTAATTCTTCATGATGTTCAACCTTCCCATTATTATCAAGGGGAATAGCACCCTTCATTATCAGCAAATTATTGGCATTATCCTCGTTTTCATCAGCAACCCGAACATAAACCTCACGCCCCTTCTTCAAACCATCTATTACGCCAGACCAAGTCCCACCTTTTGAGTCAGATTCCGCAACGAATATTTTTCCCGCTAATCCATAAATATAAACATTCCGACCCATTGCAAGACCAACTGACCATGGCGCTCGTGGATGGTATGTGCTAACAACCAATATATCACCATCAATTATTTGTGAGTAATATTTCTTAAATCCACTGGCAAATGTCATAATGCCTTGAGGTAAAACAATGATACTTCTACCATGTACTTTAAGTGTTTCTTCCAATGAAGTTCTATCGACACCCTTTGCAAATCCACTGACAACAACTTCAAAATTTTTCACAGCATTTTGAGCGACATTTTTTGTGAATTTTAGCGAAACATCAGTTGCTTTTCTTGAGCCAACAATTGCAATTGAAGGTTCCTTGAGTAAATTTTTATTACCTTTAACATAGAGTAAAGGCGGAGAGTATTTGAGTTTTAAATTGTTTTTTAATATTGGAGAGTATTCATTATAACTGAATGGAATCAATTCAAAACCTTGGTTAAGTAAATCTTCCACCAGAAAAG
This sequence comes from Candidatus Cloacimonas sp. 4484_140, assembly GCA_002049945.1. GTDB lineage: Bacteria > Cloacimonadota > Cloacimonadia > JGIOTU-2 > JGIOTU-2 > Celaenobacter. The sequence continues at coordinate 1,233 of MVCT01000051.1, read as the reverse complement.
AATAATTGGGAAGTTCTGTTTTAGCAGCATCAAGGGTGATCGACTCCTTTTGATTCAAATCAAATTCGTTTTGCCAATCATTCTTATCTAAACCGAAAAATTCTGCAAAAGTTATTTTCTTTTCCTGCAAAATATCTACGATTAAACGATTGATTTTTTCAGTTCGCCACTGAGGTAAATGGGCTAATGCCATCCAATAAGCGTATTGTTGAATTTCATTCATTTAAATATCTCCACCTATGGTTTTTGCGATTACTAAAGGAGCAATTTTCTCCGCTCCTATCTTTGTAAACATTTTCGCAATTTCTTTTAATGTCGCTCCACTGTCAAAGATGTCATCAATTAATAAAATCTTCTTTCCTTCAATTTCTGCTTCCGCTTCATAAGAAAAAACATCTTGCACATTATCCTTTTTCAAAACATAATTCTGAAAGATTTTCTGCGGTTTGGTTTGATAAATTTTCTTTAATTCGTTGGAAAATGGAAACTTTAAAGTGCGAGCAATTTTATGAGCAAAATTTTTCACCAGATCACCTGATTCCGTTGGCGGAACATACACGACAAGATCGAATTTTTCATCTCCGAATTTATGTCTGAAAGCTCGTAAAGTCAGAACTAAAAGATGATTCGGGAAGTCTCCGCCATTCTCATATTTACAGCGATGAATAATTGCTCCCACATTGGAAAAACCGTAATATGAAGCAGCAATTCCGTTGACTATATTGGAACTGTTCGTTTCAACTTCCAATTCGGGGTAGAAATTTTGCTGAAATTTTTGGATTCTTTCTTTCCAATGATCATTGGGAATATACTGAGGACTTCGCTGCAAGCAGTTATTACAATTATCACATTTTTTTACCGAATCATCTCCGAGATAACTACAGAGAAAATCCATCCTGCATTCTGTCGATTCACAATAATTCACCATTTGCGAAAGTTCGTTCATCTTAAAATCGCGCAGCTTCTCAAACTTTTCGCTGTTCAACTCAGAGGCTCCGAATTGATACTCGTATTTTTTATCGCGGCCATACATAACTTCCCGGATAATATCCTGATCGATCAAATCCGCTCTGATCACTCGAACCTGTGTTTGCTTCAGATTGGTCTTTCTCATCAAATTCCATTCGCCAAGTGGTTCTTTCTTCAATGCTTCGATAACTTTTTCATATTTTTTAATTGAAGGACGACTGTTCTTAATGAAATGTTCCGGCAATTCTTTATCTTCGGGATTAT
>MVCT01000050.1 GCA_002049945.1 Candidatus Cloacimonas sp. 4484_140 | reverse complement strand
CTGCGTGCATGAACAGTACCTTTTTTTCCGTATGTGATCAGTTTTTCTGAAAGACGTCCTGTTTCTTTTGCACGAGCAAGTGTAGTTTCAATTCTCTCATTTTGCAGAAGTGCTTTAACGAGATTATTCAAAAGAGCTTTTTTCTTCCCTAAAATTCTGCCAAATGATGTTGTGCCTTTTTTCTGATGTCTCATTTTTGTTCCTCAATTTTTTTGAGAGTGTCAAGTTGGTCATCAATTTTCTTAATATCCATACCAAGTTTCAATCCGTAACGATCAAGTACAGTTTTCACTTCATCAAGAGATTTCTTGCCGAAATTACGCAAGCGAAGAAGCTGGTTCTCTGTTTTTGCAACCAGTTCTTTTACGAATCCGATCTTTGATGCTGCAAGGCAATTGCTGCAACGGACACTCAGCTCAAGTTCACCGACCTTCATTTTCATAAGTTTTTGAAGATTTTTCAGCTCAGGATCGATCTTTTCTCTCTTGATATATTTTGGTTCCTCTTTGAATCGAATAATTGCCTGGAAACAATCCTTCAATATTTTTGCTGCAAGACTAAGTGCTTCTTCCGGCATGATACTTCCATCAGTCCATATTTCAAGAATGATCTTGTCATAGTCGATCTTCTCATCAACTCTTTCCTTGCCGATATTGAAATTTACTTTTCGTATCGAGGAATAAATTGAATCAATGGGGATCATCCCTATTTGTATTTCTGATGTGTCATGCTCATTTTCACGAACGTAACCGATACCGTTATTTGCCCAGAGTTCCATATGAAAATCAACATCATCGACAAGTTCAAGGAGATATAGGTCTTTATTTATGATCTCAACATTTTTGGGTACGGTGATCTGTCCGGCAGTGATCTTGCCCGGACCTTTTACAGATAATTCGAGCTTCTCTTCTTTACTGCTGTTGATCTTGAGCACAAGATTTTTCAGGTTAAGAATAAGTTCGATATAGTCTTCCCGTGCACCGGGTATCGCAGCATATTGATGCTGGAGTCCATGCACCTTTACAAAACGTACTGCTCCACCCTGTATTGCAGACAAAAGCACTCGACGGAAAGAATTTGCGATCGTAGTGCCGAATCCCCGCTCAAAGGGACCGATGGTGAATTTACCATAGGTTTTTGAATAGGTCTTTTCGTCCTTATCAATATATGTAGGCATTTGTATTGGTTCTAAATCAACCATGTGTACTCCTATGTATTATTTAGAGTAGAATTCAACAATCAATCTATGATCAATATCCTGTGGAAGCTGATCTGCAGTTGGCAGAGTTTTCACATAACCCGAAAATTCTTCAGGATGAACTTCAAGCCAGTTGAACTGATCAAGTGACTTGTGTGCTTCCATAGCTTCATGGATATTAGGTATTTGTCTACTTTTACTTCTTATTTCTATCTTTTGTCCGGGTGCAATTAGAAATGATGGAATATCAACTTTTTTACCATCGACCAGCACATGTCCATGATTAACAAGCTGGCGAGCAGCATTTCGTGAGGTTGCAAAACCCATTCTATAGATAGTATTATCTAAACGTATTTCGAGAAGTCTTAAAAGATTTTCACCGGTCACACCCTTCATTTTGGATGCTTTCTTGAAATAGTTCTTAAACTGTTTTTCAAGAAGACCATAGGTTCTCTTTGCCTTTTGCTTTTCACGAAGATGTATCCCATAGTCGCTGAGTTTTGCGCGATATCTTCTTTTACTCTCTCCGGGAGGAGTATTTCTGCGTTCAATACTGCACTTTTGAGTGTAACAACGTGCACCTTTCAAAAAGAGTTTCACACCTTCTCTTCTACATAATTTACATTTTGATCCTAAAAATCTAGCCATTCTGAATCCTCTTAAATTCTTCTTCGTTTGGGTGGACGACATCCATTATGAGGAATGGGAGTCGTATCAAGAATTGACAATACATTCAAGCCCTCTGACTGAAGTGAACGAACTGCAGAATCTCTTCCGGAACCAGGTCCACTCACCCTAACATGTATATTTCTTAAACCCATATTCAACACTGTTCCTGCGATATCCTTTGCAGTCTGCTGAGCTGCATAGGAAGTGCTTTTCTTGGAATTCTTGAAACCATTTTTGCCACAGCTTGACCAAGCGATCACATTACCTTTTCTATCAGTAATTGTGATAATAGTATTATTAAAAGTTGCCTGGATATGGGCTACTCCGTCTGTTTCCTGGAGACGGACTTTCTTTTTTCTTACTGTTTTTTTCTGTTTGCTTTTTACTGCCATCTTTTCTCCTGTTACTTCCTGCCGACTCGGCTACTTCGTGGTCCTTTTCTTGTACGGGCATTTGAATGTGTGCTTTGTCCGCGAACAGGAAGACCGATACGATGACGCAAACCACGATAACAACCAATCTCCATGAGACGTTTGATATTCATGGTTCTTTCCTTGCGCAGATCACCTTCGATCATATAATTATCTCTGATGATATCACGCAGTTTAATAACGTCCTGGTCAGTAAGATCTTTTACTTTTTTATTGATATCGACACCGGCTTTCCCCAGTATCTTATTAGAGGTGGAACGACCTATACCAAAAATATAAGTCAAGCCAATCTCTATTCGCTTTTCATTTGGTAAATCAACACCTGCTATTCGTGCCAAAGTGCCTCCTTGCTTAACCTTGTCTCTGTTTATGTTTTGGGTTTGATGAACAAATTACATATATGCGCCCTTTGCGCTTTACAATCTTACAATCTTTACAAAGTTTCTTTACTGATGCTCGAACTTTCATAAAAAAAATCCTCTATATTATTTATAACGATAAACGATACGTCCCTGGTTAAGGTCATAAGGAGAGAGTTCCATCTTCACCTTATCACTAACAAGAATGCGGATATAGTGCATTCTCATCTTACCGGAAATATGGGCATGAACTTTATGTCCATTTTCCAGTTCCACGATAAATTTCGTGCCGGGAAGTGCTTCAACGACTGTGCCGTCTACTTCTATGAGACCGTCTTTAGCCATCATGAGTTCCTTGTTTTCGTTAAAATTTCAGGTTCATTCTCTGTGATAAGAACGGTGTTTTCAAAATGTGCAGATGGTGAACCATCCATCGTGTAAAAAACCCATTCTTTTTCTACAGTTTTTGAAGTTCCAATATTGAACATCGGCTCAATGGAAATGGTCATGCCCGGTTTGAGCATTGGTCCTGTCCCCTTTTTGCCGACATTTGGTATCATAGGGTCTTCATGCAATGTCCGCCCGATTCCATGCCCTGTAAGCCATTCTGCCACATGCAATCCATTATCCATCGCAGTTTTTTCAATTGCTGCAGAAATATCTCCGACCCTATTGCCGGGTTTGCACTGTGTGATGGCATTTTCAAGTGCTTGCTTCGTACAATCAAGAAGGGATTGAACTTCCCTTGCAATAGAGCCAACTACAAAAGTACGGGCTCCGTCACCACAGAAGCCATTCATTTTAATACCCACATCTATGCCAATTATATCGCCATCATGTAATACTTTATCTTTTGTCGAATAACCGTGAACGATCTCACTGTTTACTGATGAACATATCGAATATTCATATGGACCAAGATCGTCCATTTCATAACCTTTGAAAGCAGATTCTGCGTCATGTTCTTTCATGATATCTTCTGCTCGGGCATTCAAATCAAAAGCATTCACGCCGGGTTTGATCATGTCATGCAGCTCATCAAGTATGAGCGCCACAAGGGAGTTGCTCTCCCTCATGAGTTTGATTTCCCTGACATTCTTTATCGTGATCATTCTTATTCGAGTATATTCACGATCTGCTTGAATACTTCTTCAAGAGAGGTTATGCCATCCACTATGTGAAGAACATTTTTTTTTGTGAAATAAGCAATTAGAGGTTCGGCAGTATCATGAAAAACCTTCAACCGATTTTTTATAGTCTCGACTTTATCATCATCACGAATAACAAGCTCTGAGCCACAGTTATCACAAAGGTATGAATCTCCATCTTTATTCTTAGGAACTTTATAGATGAGATTATAAATGCTTTTACAGCTCGGGCAATATCGTCGATTTGATAAACGATTTATAACCTCTTCATCGGGTATATCGATGAGAATGGCACATACTTTTGCATTTGTGGATACATATTCCATATCAAAGAACATTTCCGACTGTTCTTCATTTCTGGGAAATCCGTCAAACAAAGCGCCTTCAGCACAATCCGGCTGCCGTACTCTGTCTTTTACCATCTCGATGATAAGATCGTCCGGAACAAGATCACCTTTGTGCATGAATTTATGTGCTTCAATACCAAGAGGTGTTCCTTTATCTATGTTATCACGCAGGATCTCACCGGTAGAGATATGAGGAATATGAAATTTCTCTTTGATATATGCTGCCTGAGTGCCTTTCCCTGCTCCAGGAGGACCCAACAATACAACTATGCGTTTTTTCGTGTCGATCACCTTGATCTTCCTCGCAATTTACCTTTCTTCATAAATCCGTCATAATGACGCATAACAAGATGAGATTCTATCTGCTTCAGTGTATCGAGCGCTACACCGACGATAATGATCAAACCAGTACCTCCGAAATAGAATGGAAGTCTGGCATATTTGATCAGGAATGTTGGTGTAACTGCGATGAATGCAAAGAATATTGCACCGGGTAAGGTAATACGAACAATCACACTGTTTATATATTCGGCAGTTCTCTTACCGGGCTTACGTCCGGGAATGAAGCCGCCGTATTTCTTCATATTTGCTGCAATCTCTGTCGGATTGAGTACAATAGCAGTATAGAAATAGGCAAAGAATACGATCATTATCACATAGAGAACAGTATGCAGGAAAGCGCCGGGCGAGAGCCAGCTTGAGAGCATATGCATGAAATCACTATTCTTAAAGAATGTCGTGATCGTTTGCGGGAACATGAGTACGGATTGCGCAAAAATAATAGGAATAACACCTGCAGAGTTTACTTTCAGTGGAATATACGTTGCCTGTCCGCCATAGATCTTTCTGCCTATGACGCGCTTTGCATATTGCACCGGGATCTTTCGCGTCGCTTCCGTAATGAAAATAACTGCAGTCGTGGCAATCACCATAAATACGAGAACCGCAATAGCAAGTAATATAGGAAGGGTACCTGTTGCAACCATTTTGAACATATTCATAAATCCGTTTGGATATCGAGCAATAATACCAATAAAGATGATTAGAGAAATACCGTTTCCAATACCTTTTTCTGTGATCTGTTCACCAAGCCACATTATAAGTATCGTGCCGGTTACAAGAGTGAGTACGGTCACGAATTTGAACATCAAACCCGGATATGGAACAACTGCTGCGCCGGAAGGAGTAGTAATGCTCTCAAGAAAAGTAGTTATCCAGAAAGCATTAAAAATACCGACAATGAGCGTACCGTAACGCGTATATTGGGTAATTTTTTTCTGACCTTCGGGACCCTCTTTTTTGAGCTTTTCAAAATAAGGAATTACTCCGCCGAGAAGCTGCATCACAATAGAAGCAGTAATGTACGGCATGATACCGAGAGCGAAGATGGTTGCCTTGCTCAGGTTTCCACCCACAAAAAGGTCGATCATACCGAATATGGTATTACCTTGCGTTGCAAAAAACTCTCCAAGCGCTGCGGTATTGATACCCGGAGTGGGAATATGACTCCCTAAACGATAAGCAATAAGAATTCCAAGAGTGAAAAGAACTTTCTTCTTGAGTTCAGGTACTTTAAAGACGTTAAATAGTGATTTTAGCACTATACAACCTCTGCTTTCCCGCCAACTTTATGTATGATTTCAATTGCATTTTTGCTAAAACCGTTGGCTTTGATTACTTTCTTTTTATCAAATTTATTTTCCTTGTTTGCAAGAACTTTCACCATTTGAACTTTGTGATTTTGAATCTCAATCAACCCACGTTTTTCCATAAGCTCGATATCAATAATGCTTTCATCGATTTCAGCAAGACTGTTCAATGAGACAATTCTATATTTCTTGGAAAATTTACTATTATTAAAACCCTTAATAGGCAATCTTCGGTGTATAGGCATTTGACCGCCTTCAAACCAGTTAGGAATGCTGGCGCCGCTTCTGCACTTCTGCCCATTCATACCGTGACCGCTGGTTTTTCCTTTTCCGGAGCCGTCACCTTTGCCCAGACGAAATTTTTTCTTACGAGAATTTTTAGGAGGCCTTAATTCATTTAATTTCATTTGGAACCTCTTCTGCCTTTAATTTCTTCAACTTCCACTAAATGTGCTACAGTATTGATCATTCCCAAAATGGGAGGTGTATCTTTCTGAATAACAGAATGATGGAGCTTGCGAATTCCCAATGCTTCAACAGTTTTCCTTGTTTTGGGCTTCTGTCCTATCGTACTTTTTACTAATGTAATTTTAAGCTTCATTTCTTGATCAACCTTTATTTATGATAGAAGTTCTGATACAGTTTTTCCACGTAGTTTTGCTACTTCTTCATGTGAGCGGAGGGCTTGAAGTGCACGAACGGTGGCTTTTACCATATTGTGTTTTGTGCTTGATCCAAGGGATTTAGTCAGCACATTTTCCACACCTGCAGCTTCAAGGATCGCACGTATTGGTCCACCAGCGATAACACCTGTACCTTGTGCGGCTGGCTTGAGGAGCACTTTACTACCTCTGAATTTACCAATGATCATGTGCGGGATCGTGCCATTACGAATCGGGAATCCGAAGAGAGATTTTCTTGCTTTATCCTTGGCTTTATTTATGGCAGGAATAACTTCATTGGCTTTTCCCATACCTACACCGACTTTTCCGTTTTTATCACCAACTACTACTGTGGCATTAAAGCTGAAGTGCCTTCCACCCTTGATCACTTTGGAAACACGGTTGGTATCAACAACTTGTTCGTAAACTAATTCATTTTCATCACGTCGTCTTTCATTTCGCATATGCTCTCCTAGAATTCCAAACCGGCTTTTCGTGCACCTTCTGCAAGGGCTTTTACACGACCATGGTACTTAAAACCATTTCTATCAAAACAAACTTTTTTAATTTTCTTCTTAAGACATTTCTTGGCAAAAAGCTCGCCAATAAGACTCGCTTTTGCAGTTGGCTTCATACCGTCTTTTGCCTGCTTTTTATACTCAGGACTGAGACTGGAAACCGCACAGAGCGTCACACCGTTCTCATCATCAATAACTTGAGCATAGATATGCTTCAAGCTTCTATAAACACTGAGACGCGGCTTTTCTGCTGATCCTGAAATTTTGTTTCGGATAGCAACTTTTCGACGATTTCTTAGTAATATATTTTTTCTTACCTTTTTCTTTAACATTTCTGCTCCTTAAACCCCTGCTCCGCCGGCAACTTTACCGGGTTTGATACGGATATGCTCATCAGCATAACGAATACCTTTTCCTTTATAACATTCCGGAGGTTTGATATCTCGAATAGCGGCGCAAACAGCACCAAGCATTTCTTTATCATGACTACGAAAATCAATGATCGCCTGCAGACCGGAAATAATGCTTGCTTCTGCACGACCGATCTTTTCAATTTCTATTTTCACTTCTTTAGGAATCTCAAAAT
>MVCT01000049.1 GCA_002049945.1 Candidatus Cloacimonas sp. 4484_140 | reverse complement strand
TGAGAAAAACTGCTGAGAAGGTAGGAATTGAGAGGACTACATTTTACAGGAAATTGAAAAAGCCAGAGTAGGAAAAGAGGAGCGTGGAGCGAGGAGCGATCCGCCTTCACTACATTACAGCGTGACAAGAGAGAGAAGAGCGATACAGCTGCATTGCATTACGCCGAGGCAGGACGCTGTTACAATGATGGAAATTAGAAATTAGAACCCAGCGAAATATTCAGCAAGCTGAATTTCACGGGTCAGGAATTAGAAAGCAGAAAGGGAAAAGAGAAATCCCCAGTCTTCGTTTCACTTCAGTCTTCGCTACGCTACGGCGTTACAGGCGAAATACCCCAGTGAAATAAACATAATAAAATCATTTCACGAGGCAGGCACGAAAAATTAATGAAATTGAATAAAGAAGAAAGAGTCTCGCAAAAATAAAATTGTCATTCTGGAGCGAAGCGAAGAATCTCCCAAGAGGTTTAATTATCCCGTCAAGAAGATCTTTCGCTCACTTCGTTCACTCAAGGATGACAAAGAATGGAGATCCTTCCCGTCTTTATTTCACGGCGTAGCGCAGCGAAGACGGATGGTTACATCTTTTTCGGTTTGGCGGATTTATGTTTAATGAAATTTTCTTCAACCATTACAATCTCAAAAAAGTGGACAAATATTTTCTTCTCTCATCATTTCGCTTTGAATGCCTATGAAAAATTATTACTATAAATGCTTCTCATGCGGTGCCAGGTGGTCATCGGATGAAATAGAAGAAAATGATCATTACCTCTGCCCGAATTGTGCAGCGAAGAATGAACCTCATTCACCACTAATTGGATGCCTGCAGGTTTTTTATGATTACAAAGAAATAAAATCTTTATATACACACGATTTCTTTGCAAAAATGAAACCCGGTAATACGTTTCAATATCCCTTACTCTTACCTTTGAAAAATGAAATTCCCAAGATCATACAAGATCGAATGATCCTGCCTGTTCACAATCTATATAAAATTTCATTTGATTCATATCATGCGTTATTTGTTTTAGATGAAACCCACAATCCAACGTATTCCTACAAAGACAGGGCATCTGTTTTGGTTATTGCAAAAGCTCTGGAGCTTGGAAGAGATACAATTTGTACTGCATCTACGGGCAATGCAGCTTCATCGATGTCAGGGATGTGTGCAATTGCCGGAATCAAATCCAAAATTATTGTGCCCAATAGTATCCCGCAGGAAAAATTGGTACAGATCCAAATGTATGGAGCAGAGGTTGAAAAGGTTGATGGTTCTTACGATGATGCATATGATATCTCAATGAAAAAATCTCAGATGCATGGTTGGTATAACCGCAACACAGCATACAATCCGCTCACAACAGAAGGTAAGAAGTCGGGTGCTTTTGATATTTTCCTGCAACTGAATTGCAAAGCCCCAGACAAAGTGTTCGTGCCAACCGGAGATGGGAGCATTATTTCTGGTATCTACAAAGGATTTTATGATCTGAAACAGCTCGATCTTATCAAGAAAATTCCCACACTCATTGCTGTGCAGGCAGAGGGAAGTTCGAGTATTATTGATTATTTTGAAAGCAATGAATTCCTATACAAAGAATCAAGCACACTTGCAGATAGCATATCCGTAAATGCACCGAGAAATCTGTATATGGCTGTTGATGCGCTTAAGAAAACCGATGGGTTTGGCATAAAGGTCAGTGATGATGAGATTTTACGCGCCGAAAAGTTGTTAAGTCAAAAAAATGGTTATTTTGTCGAACCCTCAGCAGCAGCTGCGTGGGCCGGTTTCATAAAATATAGCAAGCAGAGCGAAGCAAAAGGTGAAAAAATCGTTGTTCTATTGACAGGCAGCGGTTTGAAGGACATCAAGAATGCAAAGCGAGCTTTGACGATGAAAGCTATATGATACACAAGATTTTTGGATTGATCCTCGCTGCAGGTTATTCAAGCAGAATGGGGGATTTCAAACCCCTCGTACTTTATAATAAAAAACCTTTCATCGAACACATCATTAACAAACTGGCAGCAGTGTGCGATGAAATACTTATCGTGACTGGGTTCAATGGATATGTGCTCGAGGATAATGTTAAAGAGATTTATAATGGCAAACCGATCTTGAAAAAAATTGATTTTATTAATAATAAAGATTTTATAAAAGGAATGTTCAGCAGCGTACAGATCGGCTTGAAAGAATTGTTTCCTGAAATGCAAAAGGATGATTATGTGATGCTTCATCTTGTTGACCAACCGCATATTTCAGAAGTTGTTTATGAAAAATTGGCTCATGAAGCTCATAATTTTGCAAGGAAAGTTATATTGCCTTCTTATGAAAAAAAAGCCGGTCACCCCATTATATTATCTAGGTATATTGTAGAAAAAATTATAAACGCTCCTGTCTCAGATAATCTACGAGATGTTTTAAGAAAATTTCACGATGAAATTAGTTATATAGAAATTTTAGACGAATCAATTGTTCAAGATGTGAATACACAAAATGAAAGAGAGAGGTATCTTAAATAATATGGATATCATAGAAAAAATTTATCGCCTCAAAAAAGATAATATTCCTTTTGTGATCGCAACTGTGATTGAAACAGAAGGTTCCACTCCAGGGAAAGCCGGATTTAAGATGATTATCACAGCGAGCGGGGAAACATTTGGGTCGGTCGGCGGCGGCACGGTTGAAAAACTGGTTGAGCGTGATGCCTTGCTCTTCCTTAAGAGGCGAATGAATAAAACCAAACAATATGATTTGAACACTGATAAACCTACATCTGACAACGCGACAGGTATGATCTGCGGAGGTAATGTAAAAGTCTATTTTGAAATACATATACCCAAACGGAAAGTCTATATTTTCGGTGGAGGACACGTCTCGCAAGCGCTGGAGAGGATACTTCCAAAGGGAAAATATTCAATCGTAATCATTGATAATCGTAAGGAATTTTCATCAAAACCATTGCATCCATTTGCAGATCAACATATTTGTGAAGAATATGAAAATTATTTAAAGGATTTCAAACCGGATGTCGGCTCCTATGCAGTCATCATAACACACGGGCACAGGTTCGACTATGATGTTTTAAGAATGATCATAAAGCGAGATCTTGCTTTTGAATATATTGGTATGATAGGATCCAAAATTAAAGTGCAAGCAACACTAAACAAAATAAAAAAGGAACTTGGTGATGTGAATTTGGAAAAACTGTATTCACCCATAGGAATTGATCTTGGTGGCTCATCAGCTTCCGAGATAGCGCTCAGTATTGCTGCGGAAATGCAAGCAGTTGAGTATAACAAGGAAGTACCTCACATGAGGATCGTTTGAAAAAAATGAATAAACATAATGAAATCCGTGTCGATGCTGCTTCGAAAATCTCCGGAATAGAAAGGTACACAAAAGATTTACGTATTAAGAATGCCCTGGTCGCAGGTACGGTTCGTTCTTCAAGGGCACATGCGCGGATCACCTCGATCTCCTTCGATGAAAAGTTTGATTGGTCAAAGGTGACAATTCTTTCGGCAAAAGAAATGCACAATAATTTTGTCGCCATTATTAAAAATGATATGCCCTATCTTGCAGAAAATGAAGTAAATTATGTTGGTGAGCCGATCCTGCTTATAGCTGCTGAAAATGAAACGATGCTCATAGAAGCGAAAAAGCATATTGAGATCAAATATAAAGAGTTAGTAGCATCTACAACGCTGAAAGTGGCTGTTGATCGGAATCGAGCTGAAGATTTGTTCGAAGAAATTCTTCTGGAAAATGGTGAAGTAGATGAAGTGTTTAAGAGCGCTGATACAATTGTTGAAGATATATTTGAGACCGGATTTCAGGAACATGTGTATCTCGAGCCACAGGTTGTTGTCGCCATACCGGATGGTAACACAATTCATATAAAGGGTTCGATGCAGTGTCCGTATTACGTTCAGAACGCTATGAATGAACTTTTCATGGGAACAGAAGTAAAGGTGGATGTTACCCAGATCATGACAGGCGGTGCTTTTGGTGGTAAGGAGGATTTCCCATCTTTGATTTGCGGACATGTCGCCTTGCTTGCAAAGAAAACAGGCAGACCGATCATCCTGAGTTATAATAGGGAAGAAGACATTCAGTTCACTACAAAACGACATCCTTCAAAAATACATGCAAAAGCAGCAATGAGTTCTGATGGAAAAATACTTGGACTAGATATGGATATTCTACTTGATAGTGGCGCTTATGCAACGCTTAGTCCGGTTGTTTTAGCACGAGCTGTGCTCACATCTTTTGGGTGTTATAAAATCCCAAATGTTAGAATCCATGGCAGAGCAGTGAAAACGAACATAACTCCAAGCGGAGCTTTTCGCGGCTTTGGTGGACCTCAATCATTATTTGCAATTGAGATGCTTTTTGAGAAAGTTGCAGAGACATTAAAAATTCCGGTTTGGCAAATAAAAAAATCTAATATGCTTTCTCTCGGCGACAAGTTGCCAACAGGTCAGCCAATCGATTACAGCTATGGATTGCCTCAATGTGTGGAGAAGGTTCTGAAAAGCTCAGACTACGAAAAGAAATATAATGAATTGAAAAAATATAATGAAAATGAATCTGCTCAGACTGGTATTCTTAAAGGCATAGGCATCTCTCTTGCTGCACACGGATGCGGTTTTACGGGAGTCGGTGAAAATCGTATCAAGGCGATCGCTGAGATGGAGCTTCTATCTGGCGGAAAGGTGCTTGTCAAAACTGCAAATACAGAGATGGGGCAGGGAGTTGATACAGCATATAAAATAATAATATCGAAGAAATTACACTTGCCCTTTAATGATATCATTATTGAAGAAAAAAATACAAGCAAAGTGCCGAACAGTGGACCTACGGTGGCGTCGCGCAGTACAATGATCGTTGGCAAGCTGCTACTTGATAACTGTGAACAAATTCTTGATGCGTTGTCATTAAATCATTTTGAATTCTCTCTTCAAGATTTCAAAAAAGCTGCAAAAGAATATTTCAAAAACCATGATAAACTAGTTGTGCAAAAAGAATATAAACATCCCAATTTTATTAAGTTTGATGAGAATACCTATAAAGGTTACGGCTATCCTGTCTATTCATGGTCGGCAAACGTCGCTGAAATAGAGATCGAGCTAACTTCATATCAAGTTGAAGTAAAAAAGTTTTACACGGCTCATGATGTCGGCAAGGCGATAAACAAGCAACAGTCCGAAGGACAGGTTCAGGGCGGTATTGTTCAGGGAATTGGTTATGCCGTGTATGAAGCACTCTGCATCAAGGATGGAGAAGTTCAGAATAGAGGATTCCGCGATTATATCATTCCCACAATTCAGGATATTCCGGAAATGCATGTGGATATTGTTGAAGATGCCTATTTTAACGGACCTTACGGAGCAAAGGCACTCGGCGAACTTCCCTTTGTTGGAGCAGCCCCGGCAGTCGCTTCGGCAGTGAGCTTTGCGATCGGAAAAACTGCAACAAAAATCCCACTTACGCCTGAAGTAATAGCAACATTGATAGAGAACAACAATTATGAACATTGATCTGACAGTAAACGGAAAACCTGTTTCAGTGGAAGCCGAACCGCTGGATCGGCTTTTGGATATATTGAGAGACAAGCTTGGACTCACCGGCACAAAAGAAGGATGTGGCGAAGGCGAATGTGGCGCATGCACTGTGTTCATGAATAATAAACTTGTTAATTCATGCCTTGTTCCTGCGATGCACCTGCATAATTCCAATATTGTAACTATCGATGGTATGCGTGATTTTGATTTCTTTAAACTGATTTCAAAAGCTTATGAAGAGAACGGTGCAGTACAGTGCGGTTTCTGTACTCCTGGATTCGTTATGACCACAATCAATCTTTTGAGAAATTCATCAGGAAAAAGTTTAGGCGACGAAGAAATAAAAGAAGCTTTCGCAGGTAATATTTGTCGTTGTACGGGATATGATAAAATAATTAAAGCTGTCAGACAGTTGCTTACAATGAATATTAGAGTCCCGGAGAGATTTTATGAATAGCATGCAATACTACTCTCCAAATACTATTAATGAATATCGGAAAATATATTCCGGAATTGCTGACAAGAGCATCCTTATTTTTTCTGGCGGAACCGACTTGATGGTAGGAAGACATGAACTATCGCAGGATGCAGTCATCATTGATATTTCGGGCATAGCTGAACTTAAAGGAATTGTAAAAAAAGGAGATAAGATACATATTGGCTCCTGCACAACTTTAAATGAACTGTTATGCTCTCATAAGATACAGAATGACATTCCGATCTTGATCAAAGCGATAAAGACGATGGCATCAGAACAGATCCGCAACAGGGCAACGATTGGCGGTAACATTGGAAATGCGTCGCCTGCCGGTGATACGATCACTCCGCTTGTTGTATTGGAAACAAAGATAGAGATTTTTTCACCTGAATCCAATGAAGTTAGAACTATACCAATAAAAACGCTTTTCAGCGGTCCTTCTGCTACAACCTTGGAAAAGGGCGAGATCATCATAAAAATAATTATCCCGCTGCGTAAAGATGAGGACATATTTTGTTACTTCAGGAAGATCGGGCAGAGAAATGCGATGACCATTACAAAGGCGTCTCTGTCTGCAATTGCGAAATGTTCTGACACCAAAATTGAATGGATAAAGCTCGCTTCGGGCAGTGTGTCTCCTGTAGTGAAAAGGATGAGTAAAACTGAGGAATTTATCAAAGGAAAAAAACTTACTCCAGTTGTTATCAATGAAGCAAAAGAAATAATTGCGAAAGAGATTTCTCCAATTACTGATATTCGTTCCACAAAAGCATTTCGGGTGCTGATAACAAAAAACCTGCTGAAAGATTGTCTTTCTGCACTTATAAAACGATAATAATTGTAAAAACTTACATTCTAATTTTTTGTCATCGCCAACATATTAATACGAAGTCGAAAAATTCAAAAAATTAAATTCTTGCATATCCTCAAAATTTAGGAATTGATTCTTTGAAAAATCCATGAATAAAGGGTTTGCTTGGATACTATGATGGAAAATTGCTTTTAGATAATCTGTTGTTTTTTATACACATTTGCAGTTGTCACCCTGAGCTTGTCGAAGGGTCTATCACACTTCGAGAACCTCAGTGTGACAGTCCTTTTAGCTGTTATAAATGTTTATTATTTCTAATATTGTCATCAGCAATATTCTGTGTTTTAAAACAAAAGTGTTATGTCTATGAAAATTTTGGGGATATGTATGATGAAAAACTAAATTTTCTTGACAGTTCATCCTATATAAAAAAACGAAGAGACAACACTCTGAAATGAAAGGCAGGTACTCGTGGCATCTGAACAAACTCTATGTCTCATCAAGCCCGATGCAGTAAAAGCAGGAAATATCGGGCATATCATTACATTGATCGAAAACAATGATTTTACAATTCGGAAATTGAAAATGCTTGCAATGAGTCGTGAAATTGCAGAGGAATTTTATTCTGTGCATAAAGGGAAGCATTTTTATGAAAAACTCGTTGAATTTATGACAAGCGGTCCAATAGTTGCGATAGTGATCGAGCGTGAGAATGCTATT
>MVCT01000048.1 GCA_002049945.1 Candidatus Cloacimonas sp. 4484_140 | reverse complement strand
CCTGAGCTTGTTATTGACTCTTTCTATGTAGCGCCTGCCACGATTGATCCTGTTCATCATACAAGCGGAGAAGTAGTAGTAAGTAACATTGAAATAGAACTAACTCATGAACATGGAGATTTCAGTGTTTTTGAAAATCCTGATGTTTATGTGGGAGTTAAGATGCACCTGATAGGCACAGGCGGAGAGGTGGTTATTATTCGTGGCTCAGATAATCTAAGGATATTCGGGTATGTCAGTGTGGATGTCCATGTCCAGGATACGGGAGGTGACAAATGAAAAAGATATTAACCCTCCTTTGTTTAATATTGATTACTTGTTCCTTATTTGCAACAGCTCTCTCAAATCCTGTCAGTATTGCACTCGGTGATGCATTTATCACAAAAGCAAGAGGTTTTCATGCTCTGCATTGGAATCCTGCTAATCTAGGAATACTGGATAATGATATGACTTTCAATCTCATTCAGATCTCATCGGATGTAAGGAATAACGCATTCCTATGGAAAAAATTTCCAGTTCATTTGCTGATTTCCCACCGATCTATGGTGGTGTCAGTATTGGTTACTTACATGGCCTTGCTTATGGCGAAATATTGGATTTTACTACGGAATTCTCCACAAATGATAGTGTGATGGATGTATATAATAATTTGTTGATACGCACCGCCGGTTACGATACTGATAAGGAGGAGATCATTGCCTCATCAGTATTCCCGGGTGCCGGCTCGGGATTTAGGATGTCTCTTGGTTTCACTTCACCGATCACTGATAAGATAACTGCATCCCTTGCTATCAATAATTTATTCGGTAAGATCAACTGGACTGAAGCAACCGAGGAGCATCTGATAAATGTTGAAGCGCCCGGTCTAACAATTGATACATGGGATGATTCTCTCCTCGTAGATACTACCTACACTATTGATAAATTTTCACAAACAATTCCTGTTGAAATTCACATGGGCGGTTCATATAAACTAAATGAATTTACATTCTATGGAGATTATGTACAGGGATTTGACAACAGCTTACTTACCTCAGCGAAGCCCAAATTTTCTTTTGGTGCTGAATATATGCCCTTGGATTGGTTACCTGTACGTGCAGGTTTTGGATTTGGCGGTGATGAAAAAGCTCATTTCTCACTTGGCTCAGGATTTGAATTCACAAATTTTGAATTCAGTTGGGGAGTTAGTTATCATACTTCACCATTATACACGACCGCAACCGGATTGAAAGTATCCTTTGGTGCACTCCTCGCATTCTAAAAGTTGATAAACTATATCAAAAGGGAGCTTCGTGCTCCCTTTTTTTTATATTTTGCATGCTACAATTATTTACTCATATGTTTCAATTAAAATTGTTAACAAAGAAAATAGTCTTTTATGATACTTTTGTATTAAAATATTCCCGAATCCGTACCAGTTACTCGCTCCAATTATTATTTTCCCCTCTTGAAAATAAATGGGGAAGCGGTAAGACCAGTGGAAAAAACCCATAGGATATGATAATAATACCATATTCGGTTCCACAAATTCTAAAGTATATTTTTTATTCAAACAAAGATGTCCTATTATTTGTAAAAGGGATTTTTTTGATAAATTTGTGTTTATCGCCAAGATTCTTCTTGGCATTTTCTTAATAAATCTTTTCCCTGAATAAGACTCATCGATCATAAGCATGATCAATATAAATATGACAATTACTGCAATATTCATGATATTCATTATTACACCCCTTAAAGATAATCATTATTAATCATCGGGCTTGTTTCCAATTTTCATAGTAAAACATTCAAGGGTTTGTAAAATATCTTTGTCAAATTTATCTGATCTTTTTTGAAAGCATCGCACCTTTTTTTTACTATGATTTTGACATTTCTGCACTAATAAATATCTTTCTCAATATATAAATCTTCTAAAAAAAATCTTCTAAAAAACTTGAACAAAATTTTACCGGATAAGCTACTTTGTACGGAGGTTCGATGGATTTGAAAAAGTTGTTTCTGCTGATAATCATACTCTTGAGTATAAATTTTGCGATACTCAAGATCAATGATACTCATAAAGATGGATCATCCCGAAATGAGATGATTGAGATTTCTCAACCACAGATCAAAAATTCTACGCTTCGGGATACCCTTGATTTCGAGGAAAGGTTGCAGAAGAATGAGGAAGTAACTCTCTCTCGGCGAAATGGGATCACTCAAGCAATAGAAAAAGTGAAACCTGCTGTCGTAAGTGTAAATGTAATCCGAACCGAAATTGTGCAGACAAGTCCTTTCAATTCCTTATTCTTTGATTTCTATAGAGGATTTTTACCTCGTACCTATAAACGGGAAGTGCAGAATCTTGGTTCAGGAGTCATTATCAGCGATGACGGCTATGCGATCACGAACAGTCATGTCGTACAAAATGCAACGGAAATAAAAGTATTCCTCTCCGATGGAAGAAGTTTTGAAGCAGAGCTTATCGGAAGCGATGAGGTCAACGACATTGCGATAATTAAGCTTAAGAATATTAAAACAGAATTGCCACATGCCTATCTCGGAGATTCGGATAGCATTATCATAGGAGAATGGACAATTGCTCTCGGAAATCCATTTGGATATCTTATTAAGGATTCAGAACCTACAGTTACAGTCGGGGTGGTGTCTGCCCTGAATAGAAATTTCCATAGTCATGAAGACAGAATATATAAAAAAATGATCCAGACAGATGCAGCGATCAACCCGGGAAACAGCGGGGGACCGCTTGTAAATATTAACGGCGAGATCATCGGCATCAATACATTCATTTTCTCAAAGAGCGGAGGCAGTCTTGGAATGGGTTTTGCGATCCCATCAAACAGAGTTAAAAAAATTGTGCAGGAGATCATAAAGTACGGAGGTATAAGACCAATCTGGTTCGGATTCAAAGTACAGGATATTACTCCCTCTCTTGCAAGCAGTTTGGGTCTCGATTCATCAGATGGGGTTATTGTTTCGTATATCGATGAAGATGGTCCAGCTGATGATGCCGGTCTTAAAAGAGGGGATATAATCATAACTATTGACGGACAAATAATAAAAATTGTCAATGATGCAGAAATTGCAGTATCGGACATTCGAATCGGTGAGATCTTAGAACTTGAGATAATTCGTGATGGCAAAGAAATGATAAAAGAGCTCACACCTCGGGAATACCAGGACAAGAAAGGCACTTTTTTTAAGTTGTAAGAAAGTATGAGCAGAAGTAAAGAGAACCTCACACAGGATGTCGGTAAAATATCAAGCGGAACATTTCTCAGCAGAATTTCGGGATTGGTTCGCGATATTTTCCTCACACACTTTCTCGGGGTTACAGCCATCGCAGACAGCTTCGGAGTGGCTTTTGTTATTCCAAATATGCTTCGGGGTTTATTTGGGGAAGGTTCACTTGCTGCTGCCTTTATTCCTACCTACACAGAAATAAAAGAGACGCGCTCAAAAGAAGAAGCGATTGCCTTTGCAGTTAATCTTTTATCCATCCTGGTACTTATTCTCATAGGATTGGTAATAGTTGGATTGCTTTTAGCACCATATATTATTCGGATCATGGCACCTGGCTTCAGCAGGGAAGTTCAGGAGCTGACTATCCACCTTACGAGAGTTCTCTTTCCATACCTCTTTTTGATCGGACTTACTTCGAGCATCATTGCGATCCTTAATGCGCATAAGATATTTTTCTTCCCCTCACTTTCTCCTTTAATGCTGAATCTCGGCATTATCCTTCCCATACTTTTTGTTTCCTTTTTCACTCATACAGATATTGTTTATCGAGCGTATCTATTTGCAGGAGGCGTTATTCTCGGTGGTATTTTTCAGCTTTTTGTAAATGTCCGCCTTCTCAAAACTATTGGTTATACTTTTAGGTTCAAAATAAATCTCAAACAGAAGGAATTAAAGGGAGTCTGGAACAGGATGATACCCGGCATCATAAGTTTGGGTATTCGTGAGGTGAACGTTGTAGTGGACACCTTGCTTGCATCCCTTCTTATCACGGGAAGTGTTGCGGCGTTGCAGTATGGGAACCGGCTTATGCAGCTTCCTCTTGGAGTATTCGGAGTTGCTATAGGCGCCGCACTTCTGCCCATGTTTTCCCGCCAAACTGCTCACCAAAAGGCAAACGAACTCATCCAATCCATTCAGGAAGCATTCCGGATGATCGTGATAATAATGATGCCGATCATCGTGCTAATACTTGTGGTTGGGAAAGATGCGATCTCTCTTATTTATCTTCACGGTGCATTTGACCAAAAAGCGCTTATCATGACATATTCTGCCCTTGCTTTCTATTCGATAGGATTGATCTCGCACAGTTCGGTGAAAATTTTTGCATCAGCTTTCTTTGCATTGAAAAACACAAAAACACCGATGATCATCGCTGGGATCGCAGTAGTGTGTAATATTATTCTCAATCTGATTTTAATGCGGTTGCTTCAGCTCAGAGGACTTGCTCTGGCAACTTCTATTGCTGCGACACTGCAGGCAACCATTCTCTTTTTCACGCTTCAGGTTAAGATCGGGCGTATCTCTTTCAGGAAGATCGGTATTACATTTCTTAAGGTTGTGATACTTTCGGCAATTGTTGGCTTGGTTGCTTATAATCTGAATATACTTTTATTGCAATATTTTGCTGCTACCAGAATTTATATTCTTATAAAACTGCTCGTCATATTTGTCGTGAGCTTTATCATCTACATATATGGATTGAAACTGCTAAAAGTTACTGATCTGCAAAAAATTAAGCAATCCATTTTCAAAACAAATAAATGAAACCTGCGATTCGGGAAAAATTAAAGCTGATCCCTCATAATCCAGGCGTGTATTTGATGAAAAATCAAAAAGGCACGATTATTTATGTGGGTAAAGCAAAGAATTTGAAAAAAAGGGTTTCATCATATTTTAACAGAACCAGTTTTGATCTGCCCCGTACAGAATTACTTGTGAGCAGAATTGCAGATCTTGATTATATAGTAACCCGCAGTGAGCTCGATGCACTTATTCTCGAAGACACGCTCATTAAAAAGCACCGTCCCAAATTCAATGTTTCATTAAAGGATGATAAGCGTTATCCATATCTAAAAATAACTCTGAAAGAGCCATTCCCGCGGGTTGTTGTAACGAGAACTATAGAGCGGGACGGCTCAAAATATTTCGGTCCTTATACAGAAGCTCATTCAGTTCGGAATACGCTTTATCTGCTTGAGAAAATCTTTAAATTAAGAACCTGCAGCAAGTTTATTCCTAAGGAAATTAATAATGCAGGAAATGAGGGTCGTGCATGCCTGAACTTTCAGATCAATAAATGTGATGCTCCCTGTATTGGTAATATCTCGTACGGGGAATATCGCAAGAGGATCGATCAGGTGATACTGTTCTTAAAGGGGAAAACCGATACAATAATTTCTCAATTAAGATCACAAATGGAGAGAGCGTCTGAAAGCCGACAATACGAAAATGCATCCAAGTATCGTGACCAGATTTTAGAGATTACTCATGTGACAAGCAAGCAGATCATGAGCAATCAATCCCTTGCCGATGTTGATGTGATCGGGATAGCACAATATGAATCGGAATGCTGTAGTGTAATTTTGAAAATTCGAGATGGGAAACTCATAAAAAAGGAACACTATTTTCTCGAAAACACACAACAGGAAAAACCGGCTCTCATTCTCTCGCGCTTTATCACACACTATTATAATTATCGCGAAGATATTCCCCCGATACTTATGATGCAGAAGGAGCCGGAAGATAATGTGCTCATTCAGGAATTATTGAAATCCAAAATTCACATTCCCCAGCGAGGCGATAAAAAAAAACTCGTGGATATGGCAAAACATAATGCATTTCTGCTGGTGGAAGAAAAGAAGCTGGCTCATATCAAATCCTCGCAGAGAACGGTTTTTGCGGTAAAGGAGCTGAAAGAAAAGCTTCATCTTGCCCGGCTTCCTAGAAAGATCGCTGCCTTTGATGTGTCCAATCTTTTTGGGAAGGAAGCTGTTGCATCGATGGTTTTTTTTTATAATGGAAAACCAAAAAAAAATCAGTATCGAAGGTTCAAGATAAAAATGGTGCACGGTATCGATGATTATAAAATGATGAATGAAGCAGTAACCCGATACTTGAGCCATCTTGAAGAAAAAGATGTGGAACAACCGGATCTCATCATTATTGATGGAGGTAAGGGACAACTCTCTGCTGCAAAGAAAGCTCTTGATAAAACCACTTATTCCATCTCTCTGTTTTCTCTTGCAAAGCGTTTAGAAGAGGTATTTGAATCCGGTAAAAAAGAGCCGATCATTATTCCTAAAACCTCCTATGCGTTGAAATTATTGCAGCGAATTCGCGATGAAGCTCATCGTTTTGCTATTACTTATCATAAGAATTTACGGGATAAAAAAACCTACTATTCGGAATTAGATGGGATCGAGGGTATTGGAGAAAAAAGGAAGATGCTTCTTCTGTCTTATTTTGGCTCGGTTCAAAAAATCAGGGATGCAACTGTGGAAGAGCTATCTTTAGTGCCGGGAATAAGTGATAAAATTGCTGAGCTCGTTTTACGCTCTCTAAATAAAAATGGAGCAAAATAATATGGAATCGGTGAGTCTCTCGCTGTATTATTAAGGTCAAGAGACTCGGCTACTCCAAAAAAAAGAGGTGATCCGAAAATCACCTCTTAAAAGAACAAATTATAGAGAAGCTAATGATTTTCGAGCGACCGTTTTTTAATGTCTTCAAAATCTCTATCTTCGAATTTCACTTCGACACCATTGAACTGCCGCTTAATATCCTCGATCTCTATCGCTGGATTTTTGCTGTATAAAAGTTTTATATGATTGTATCTATTACATACTGTGATGATATTTTGTGAGGGATTCTGTTCAAGGATGATATAGATGTGATGCAGATCATCACGTTCCTCAAGATAATTTTCAAGTTTAATGATGTCATCGCCCTGAATGTCATGGGCGTAGATAAATGCGATTGCCTTTTTGTGGCTTTTAGGGGAGACCTTACTTCTTGTGAATTTACCTTTCATTTTACCTCCGTACTTTGGTAATAATTAATATTCTCAAATTGCCTTTCAATTAGTTCCTAATTATTTTCCAATGCATTTTTGATCATATGAACAAGGTCATCGATCTCAAATGGCTTAAAAATTATATCGTGCAAGCCATCTTTTTTGGCTTTAACCAGCACGTGATTCGGATCATATCCAAAACCGGTCATCATGACTATCGGAATTGTGTCATCAAAATCTCTGATCTGTGAATAAAGCTCATATCCGTCCATATCCGGCATTGCAATATCACTGAGTACAAGGTCAATATGCTGCTCCCGAACGATCTGTAACGCATCAAATCCATTATCGGCAGTGATCACTTTGAAGTTCCTTTTCGGAAGTACATAGGAAAGATAGTCCAGAGTGTCCTGCTCGTCATCAACAATAAGAATCGTTTTCATAAAGAAGATTTTCCTGTGATCTTAGTAAATGCCTGCATATATTTTTCGCGTGTTTTTTCAATAATGTCTTTTGGAAGATGAAGGATGTCATCATCAGATGTAATATTTTTTTTGTGTTGTATTCCTTTTGATAATAGGTAATCCCGCACAAACTGTTTATCATAACTTTTCTGCGATCTGCCTGGTTCATACCCATCTTTGTCCCAAAAGCGTGAAGAATCCGGAGTGAAAATTTCATCAATCAGAATGATCTTATTATCATAGAGTCCAAATTCAAATTTAGTATCCGCAAGAATAATATTTTTATTCTCAAGAATATCGTGAGCAAAGGTATAGAGCTGAAGGCTGATCTCTTTTATTTTTTTTGAAAGTAGAGGATCGACTAAACGTTTCATCTCTTCATAACTAATATTCTCGTCATGTCCTTCTTCTGCTTTTGTCGAGGGTGTGAATAAGGGCTCGGGAAGTTTTTCAGATTCAATAAGTCCTTCAGCCAATTCAATTCCGCAGATCTTTCCGGAATTTTTGTAATCCTTCCAGCCGCTTCCTGCAATATACCCGCGTACGATACATTCAATAGGAAATTTCTCAGCTTTTTTGACCAGCATTGAGCGCTTTTCAATATCATCAGAAACATCCTGAATATCTTTGGGAAAGTCTTTCACATTCGTTGAAATGATATGATTCGGAATAATTGAAGCAGTGTGATCAAACCAGTAAGCTGATATTTGATTGAGAATTTTACCTTTGTCGGGGATTTCATCACGCAGAATATGATCAAACGCAGAAATGCGATCTGATGCAATGATAAGGAGTTCATTCCCAAGATCATAAATATCGCGCACCTTTCCTTGCTTGAGAGGAAATAAATCTCTAAGTTGTGCCATTATTAACGATCATTCCCCTTGCTTTTCTTTTTCAATATTATATGAATTAGTGATCTTTGCAGATTTTTGGAGCATTGTAGTTACACCGCAATAGCGTTCATGTGAAAGCGTAATTGCCTTCTCAACCTTAGATTCATCAATATTATCTCCAATAATTGTATAAATAATGTGAATCTTTGTGAAAATTTTTGGATGTTCTGTGGAGATTTCTGCATCAGCAGAGATCGTGATATCCTTGAAGGGAACTCTCATTTTTCTGAGTAGAGAAGCGACATCCATGCCGGTACAGCCGATCAAGCCCATAAGAACCAATTCTTTCGGTCTGCATCCTTGATCGTAACTCATGTCTTTACCTGCATCAAGTATAATTGCATGATTGGAATCTGAAACTGCACTAAATTGTAGCTTGTCGATCAATGTCACTTTTGCTTTCATATTTCGTAAAAAGGATAAAACGAGCAGAAACTTTGTCAAATTTATTATGCATATTTTTAAAAATAAAACTATGGATAGCCACAGAATTTCAGGATAGATTTTTTTGAAGTATTGTGAATAAGGGGTTCAGTAGATTTTTAATGTGTGAAATTACTACTCAATCTCGTTGCAGAAATTTTTCAATAAAATAAAAATGAGATGTAATTCCTTCCCGCTAGCGGATGGTGATTGACAATGTTGGGTAGGGTTGATTATCATTAATCAGTTGCCGGTTTTCTTGTCATTACTATAACTTTTCGAAATCAAGACAACTTTCGCAAAGCCATATTTCATTTTGGGGAAATGATCCTACACAATTTAAAAAACTTGAGACATGCCTGCTACTCCGAAAGACGAGATGGAGAAGATGATGGAAGAAAAACTGTCATTGCATCGCCTGCTGCCGAATCGGGTTTGCCAACAGTCGGTACGTGGGAACTGTAAAAGAAAAGTTAAAAAACTTGAGACATGCCTGCTACTCCGAAAGACGAGATGGAGAAGATGATGGAAGCACGACTCAGCTTGCAAAGATGAGTCGGGGTGAAAAATAAACCCGAGTCGTTTCCTTCACGACCGACTCGTGTAGTCGCATTAATTGGAGACTTTAGACATGATAAAAAAAACTGTCATTGCATCGCTTGCTGCCGAATCGGTGTCCTATTTTTTAATGGCAAGCAGACCCACGCAGATTGGACAGATTTTGACTTATCGAGGATATTATAATAGATTATTTTAGAAAGTAGTTTGTTTAAAAAAACTGAGGGAAAATCATCAGAAGTATCTGAATTATTATATTTGAACAAATACCCGCAGCAATATCATCAGCAAGTACACCCCATCCATGAGGAAGTTGTTGCAATTGATTGATGGGAGTAGGTTTTACGATATCAAAAACACGGAACAGAACAAGTGCATAAATAAAGACCATCAAAGTGTGTGGCAGGAACATAACTGCGAAGCAAAAACCGATGAGTTCATCGATGGTGATCTTTCTGCTGTCATGTCCCAAATCCTTTTCAGCACTTTTTATGATGGGAACAAATATTAAACTCGCAACTAATAAAATTCCGATCAGTAATAGGTTTCCAGCGGCATTGAACGGTGGAATGAAGTAATAATACAAGGCAGCAGTGAAGATTGAAGTAAGAGTTCCGGAGGCAATAGGAAAGTATCCGATAAAACAAACTGAAACCAGTAAATTTCTAAAAAATTTCAGCATGATCAATAGAGTGCGTCGGTTTCTATCCTCTCAATATCAGCTCCAAGTGAAGCGAGTTTATTCTCAAGATACTCATAACCGCGATCAAGATGATACACGCGGGATATCCTGGTTTCTCCTTCTGCGGCAAGAGCTGCGACAACAAGCGTAGCAGCAGCACGAATGTCAGGAGCCATGACCCTGGCGCCGGAGAGTTTGTTTCCGCCGTCTATACTGATTCTACTGCCAGATAATTTAATATCAGCCCCCAGACGTTGTAGTTCACTGATATACATAAACCTGTCGGAGAAGATATTTTCATTTATAATGCTTTTCCCATCAATTGTGGAAAGGAGTGCGGCAAAGAGTGGTTGAAGATCGGTCGGGAATGCAGGATAGGGATTTGTCGAGATTTCCACGGGTTTCCTCTTTCCCTTATTGTAGATGGTTATAGAATTATCCCTTGCTTCTACAGTATATCCAATGTCGCGTAGTTTGTTCAACACAATGCCAGAGTGCTCCGGTATGCAGTTTGTGACTGTGATCTTCCCATTAGTGATAGCACCTGCCACAAGAAGTGTGCCCACTTCGATCCTGTCGGGAATAAGTGAAAAATCAACAGGATGAAGCTCTTTTACACCATGAACTGTAATGATCTCTGTGCCGTGTCCTTCGATATAGGCGCCCATTTTATTGAGGAATTCTGCAAGACTGCTGATCTCCGGTTCGCAGGCAGCATTTTCTATGACTGTGGTACCTTCTGCGAGAACTGTAGCCATAAGCACGTTTGCAGTTGCACCGACTGTTTTATTCTCAAAAAATATTTCAGAACCTTTCAGCCCTTTGGTTTTCGCATATATGTAACCATGTTTTATCTGGATTGTCACACCCAGTTTATGAAGTGCTTCGAGATGGTAATCTATTGGACGGGCACCGAGTGCACAACCTCCGGGGAAGGATACTTTTGCCTGTCCGCAGCGAGCGAGTAATGGACCAAGTGCATAGATAGAGGCACGCATTATTTTCACAAGTTCGTAGGGAGCTTCATGATTTTTTATTTCTTTTGTAGTGATATGCAGCTCATGGTCTGTGAATTCAGCTTCAGTGCCGATCGTTCTGAGCAGCTTGATCATTGTACGTATATCGGAGAGATCCGGAATGTTCTTTATATGATATTCCCCATCGGCAAGGAGTGTTGCAGCGAGAATAGGTAATCCGGCATTCTTCGACCCGTTTGCAGCAATTGTTCCTGTGAGTTTACGTCCGCCGCGTACTAAAATTTCATCCATTTTGTAACCAACTTTTATGTATTATTTTTGAGTATTAAAACTCGGTTGAAATCATTGTAGTCCTTCTTAATGTCAATGATTTTGTAATTATATTGTTCTGCCAGATTAGAGAGTTCTTCTTTTTGATAAGCTCCGATCTCGAAAAATATTCGCCCATCCTTTTTGAGATATTTCTCGGCATTTTGTAAAATTTTGTGATAGAATTCCAGCCCATCCTCTTTCGCAAAAAGCGCTTCTTTCGGCTCGTGATCCTTGATCTCTTTTGGCAGTTCCATGAATTCATTTTCACTGATATAGGGTGGATTGGAAATGATGCAGTCGTACGTGCCTGTAACTTTATCAAAAATATTGGAATGCAATAATGAAATATTCTCGATATTCAAAGCATCGATGTTTTTTTTCGCAAGCTTCAAAGCTTTTTCTGATATGTCTGTTGCAACAATTTGAATATCATTTTCTGTATCTTTGAAGAAGTTGCTAATAGAAATTGGAATATTTCCTGTGCCGGTGCCGATGTCCAGCAAGGACAACGTATTTTGAGGGGATTCCTTGATATACGAGATTACTGCATCGACAAGGATCTCTGTTTCCGGTCGTGGAATTAGAACTCCTTCCTCAACGAAAAAAGAAATTCCATAAAATTCTGTAGAGCCGAGAAGATATTGAATAGGATAGTGG
>MVCT01000047.1 GCA_002049945.1 Candidatus Cloacimonas sp. 4484_140 | reverse complement strand
ATTCGCATTCAAAGAAATCTTCTTCGCAATTATCGGTATCGTGCCCATTCGGGTAGCGGATGAGAGTATTTCCTGAATTTGAAGATACATCTACTGCAAAAAAGATGCCTGGATTGTGTGTATCGCTCGGCAGATTATTTGTGTTAGGAGAATCATACAGAATCGTATCAATCGTGTCTCCTGCCACAGAGATTATACGTACGCCGTCTGTGGCAGTACCTCCGTTTTGAAAAGCCAGTACTCCTATCAGGTCTGCATTTGGAACCTGGTATTCTCCAATTAATAGATATTCTCCTGGATAAATAATATACTCAGGAAAAGTAAAGCATTCCCCGAAATTAGAACCCGCTTTCTGTATTTGCCAGCCCTCGAGTGGAACCGGTTCTGTGCCTGCATTGTATAATTCAATCCATTCTTTGCCTGTGTCTGTGCCTGTGGGATCGTAAAGAATTTCGTTGATCTTAATTTCCTGTGCCTGCAACGATAAAGTGAGTGCACACAGGGTTATCATGCATGCAATTGAAACAAGAATGTTTGTTCTCATGGTGCCCTCCTAATTCTATTTTTTTTCTATCGTTTTAAAAGTGTTGCTGATTATTTCTAGTCCGATCAATGCTCGCAGCTTATCGCCTTCCGGGAAAAACACTGCGTTATCTATCATGTATGCTATCTTCTGCTGCTCGTCATAGAATCCCCAGCAGGCAAAGGTGCCACCTGTAAAGCTTGTCAAATTCTGCCATCTTCCTGATAATTTATATGCTTTATAGCCAAGAAAATCCGTATTCTCCTGCCGCACATCACTAAAAAAAAGCGTGTCACCATTATAGTATTTATCTCCAATTTCAAGCCGTTTTTGATAGAGCCATTCTTTTGATACATTATTCTCTTCCATGGACTCCCAATAGATGCCCAGGAAACGGTCGGGATATTTTTTCACACGGCAAAGATATGACACAAAATTGTATGCATCGTCCCTGCGAAAAACTCTATATTGAGAGGGAAGCTCTAAATACCAAGGATAATGTTCCTTCTCGTATGTGATCTCCGTCTCATTCAACCCGAGCTTATACACCACGTTCTCGATCCTTTCAATCTCGCCACCCTCGTAAATTTCAAAGATGAGATTCAGATTTTCAAAGGTGTAGAGAAGCAATTGTTCAAGGTCTTTTCCCAGTATAAAGATAACGCGCTGGTCTCGTGCCCAGAGATCTTTTGCTGCGACCATAGTTGCAGGAAGGGAATCTCCGATCATTGCTGCCTGCTCAGGAATGATCTCTTTCACATATTCGGAAACCGGATGTTTCGAACTCACATCACATAAAAATAGGAGATTTGCAAATTTATAATAGGTGTGGATCTTTG
Organism: Candidatus Cloacimonas sp. 4484_140; assembly: GCA_002049945.1. GTDB lineage: Bacteria > Cloacimonadota > Cloacimonadia > JGIOTU-2 > JGIOTU-2 > Celaenobacter. Next base: position 8,129 of record MVCT01000047.1, on the reverse strand, counting down.
AGATATCGTGCCTCTCTACTGTAAAAAGCACCTCGTTCTTTGTAGTGAAAAATTGCCGTTCGAGGGATTTTTTTATTTCAAGCTGTCCGTAATCCCATGCCTTTTTGTCAGCATAGGTGAAGATGCGGTGGGATTGTCCCCAGGAAAGTGGTTTCTTGTGGTCTGAGCTACTCTTTCGCAATGATGGTCCATTATCACATCCTGCGATGACCAATAACACACACCCAACAATTAGAGCAATAAATTTACGTCTCATGCCGCTCCTTCCGTACTTGGTGTAAATATATAATTGCTGACATCCATGCCAATACTGCAATCAAAAAATACATAATGATCAGTATGGTGTCAATGATTACGACCTTTGGCAGGATCGCTCTGTATGCAAGGGTTGCGATGATGGTGACCATCTGTGTGGTGGTTTTCGTTTTATCGCTGCAAGGAAGATACCTCTTTTCTTAAGAAGCTCACGATAAACCGTCATAAATACTTCTCGCAACAAAATAATTACAGTAAGCCACCAGAACAGAATTCCCCAATATGAAAAAATTACAAGAGCTGAGGCGACCAACAGTTTATCGGCAAGCGGATCGACTATTTTTCCAAAATTTGATACATATCCGAATTTTCTTGCGATCACACCGTCAAAAGTATCTGTCAGTGCTGCGACAACAAACACGATAAGCGTGACAATGAAGTAGTCGTTGAGCGCAAAATAAATAAAGACCGGTATCAGGATGATCCTGAAAACAGTGAGTGCATTTGGTATTTGGTGTTTAAACTTTTCCACTTTTTTTGAAAACCACCTTTGTTTTTTCTTTATCCTTGAACATGAGGTTTATGAGTGAAATAAACATATAAAGTCCAAGCAGCACACAGACAGAACGCCAGCCGTCATTGAACTGTAGAATGTTGATATTGAACAGAAGGAGCATGTCCTCTCCGAAAAGTAGAATAAGTACCTCGAATATGCCGCCAACCACAACAGTTGTGATCATAAATTCCAGAATAAGATGTGGAACTTTAAAAATCGGCTTGATGTTCATGCTTTTCCAGAGTTTCCACTTTTCTTTCTGCCTGCTCCGCATGAGCCGCCTGACGAGGAAAAGAACAAAACCGAAAAGTATCAACACCAATATTTGTGGCGCCCATTTGAATTTCGTGAAAAGCGAAGTGATCGTGCCAAGGCGCCTTACTTCCAGGGAGTTATAGTCAATCTGCTGAATCCTTTCGTCTGCCGTTAACGAATCAACCATAGTCGTGAATTTATTTATTGAAAACTCCAGCGGGCTAAGATTTGCATGCACAAAATCCGGGATTTTCTCTGGATCAACCCATTGGGGAAGGGTGCTCAAACCATAGGTTCTTTGCAATTCCTTTATGGTTTCCATGCTTGTGATAAGTCTGTGATTCTCTATGGTCGGGTATGATAGAATTCTCATCATCACGTCTTCTGTCTGTGCTTGAGGGTTTATATACACAATTACCGATGACTTCACCACTTCCTCGTGCAGCGCTTTTTCAAAGTATTCTTCCGCATAGAACATAGCAAGGAGTACAAGTGCAGTGAGCAGGATCAGGAACCAAATTATGATGAGGTGTCCGATAAGATCAGAATAGAGTTTCCTAAAAAGTGGAAAAAATCCTTTCATAGGTGCTTCTTAATCTCCGCTACAAATAATTTGCTCTTTTGCGCACATTTAGATAAATCGGATTCGTTTTGTGAAGGTTTCCATGTTCCGCCGGGATGTTTTATGTCTTTGAAAAACTGAATGCGAAATAGCTTCATACGTTTAAGCGATCTTATCTTTTCCCGAAATTCATCGAGCCGTTCCACAGGATAAATAAGAAATCCTACTCCCTTGGTTTTCAGCACATATTCAAAGGAATTCAGCACATCGTCCATATTGCAAAGCAGTTCGTGTCGCGCATAAAGCTTCTCCTTTGATGAACTGGGCTTTCCTGAATTCTTTAGAAAAAATGGCGGGTTTGCAAAGGCACAGTCATATTTCTGGGGATTGAAATATTCTTTGATCTTTCTGCCGTCTGCTTTTATGAGAATAATTCTTTCTTCAAGTCCGGCACGAAGAATATTTTCTTTTGCCAGCCCGAAGAGAGATTCTTGTATCTCAATTGCTGTTATTGTGATATTTTTCAGTTTTGCGGCAAGTAGTAATGAAATAATACCTGAACCTGTTCCGAACTCAAAGGCATTTCCGCTGTAGTCAAATCCCAACCCTTTTATAATGGCGTATAAGAGAATCAGTGAATCTTCTGTGCTTCTGTAACCCCGTTTATTCTGGCGCAGGTGAATGTCTTTGTATTGCAGGTCATCCAGCGTGGTTTCCGGCATGTTTGCTTATCCCGTGTGCCCAAATCCGCCATCGTTTCGTTCTGTCTCTTCTAAAGAAGTGCTTTCGGTTAATTCTGCATATTCTGCTCTGGCAAACACCATCTGGGCGATCCGCATGTCCCTCACTACAACAAACGGCTTGTTTCCGAAATTGAACAGGATCACCTTCACTTCTCCGCGATAATCTGCATCTATTGTTCCTGGTGAATTAAGAATTCCTATCTTGTGTTTGATAGCTAACCCACTTCGTGGGCGAACTTGCGCTTCGTAGCCCGGAGGAATTTCCAGAGAGATGCCAGTTGAGATAAGCACCACATCTTTGGGTTGTATAATAAGTTCATCAACGTCTGCATAGAGGTCAAAACCAGAGGAATGTTCTGTCATTTTTTGCGGTGTTTGTGCTGTTTTTGTGAGTTTTCTAAATTTTATACTGATCATTAAAATTCACGAGTTGCAATATAGATACAGATTTTTTTCAGGAACTCCGCTTTTGGTCCGTAATAGGAAATAATGTTCTGCGCCTTCAGCATGAGCTCGTCACGTTTTTCCTTTGCTTTAGCCATTCCGTAAACTTGCGGATAGGTCGCTTTTCCGACCTTTATATCCTTGCCGGATTGCTTGCCCATCTTTTGGGTGATTCCCTCGACATCCAGAATGTCGTCCACGATCTGAAAAAGCAGCCCGAGGGTTTCTCCGAATTCAGTAATGCGTTCCATGTCATCTTCACCTGCTTCACTCACTATAGCGCCAAATCGGATCGCCATGCAGATCAGCTTGGCGGTTTTATTCATATGTATGTAGTCGAGGGTTTCGTGGCTAACCTTTTTTCCTTCGCTCAGAATATCGACAACCTGGCCGGCTATCAACCCCTTGCTGCCGGTTATCTCTGCAAATTCAGAGATCATTTGAGCTTTGAACTTCGGTTTTACATCGAGCTGGAGCATCAGCCGAAAAGCTTCTACAATCAGGGCGTCGCCTGCAAGTAGTGCAATATCCTCTCCGAATTCCACGTGGTTTGCGGACTTTCCTCTTCGAAGATCATCATCGTCAATATCAGGAAGATCGTCATGAATAAGCGAATAGGTATGAATGAGTTCTATTGCAGAAGCGACAGGCAGGATCTTCTTGTCCATGTGCCCGAATAGCTGGTATGTCGTAATAGTCAAATAGGGCCTGATGCGCTTGCCTCCAGCAAAAAGGGTGTAGCGCATTGCTTTATGAATTATTTTAGGATATTCATCCTTTCTAGGTAAAAAGCGATCTATAACAATATTGACCAATTCTCGTTTTTCTTTCACGTCCTTTTTCAGTCGCATCATTTTTGTCATTGGATTACTCCTACAAATAAATAATTTTAACACACGTCTTCACTACGCTACTCCGTTGCAGGCGCAAGGCACCCGTCTCCATTGCATTACGCCGAGGCATGCGAGAATCGCGAAAAATGGAATTCATTAATTTTTTGTTTTTTTCGTGGTTCATAATATTTTTCTACATCAACGCCTTATTCGTTTTATGTGCTCTCATCCCCGTCTATCTCGTTAAGAAGAGCGATCTTATTCTCGATCTTTTTCAATTTTGAGGAACATTGTTTTATTAGACCGATTCCCTCTTCATAAAATTCCAAAGATTTTTCGATATCAATATTTCCTTCTTCGAGTTTTTCCACGATTTCCTGAAGTCTCTCTAGTGCTTTTTCAAACTTTATTTCTGCCATTTATCTTCCTCGCACAATTAATAAAATTCCTGACGCGATCTTTACTGAAAGCTTCTCGTTTTCTGCTACATTACTAATGCCGCGCGTTTGCGTCCTGAACAAGATCTCGTTCTGCAGGGGATATTTAAAACCCTTGATTAGCCCTATTTTAACCTGCTCGGTGAGAGGGATCAAAGAAATTTCTGAGCCCTTTCTGCAAGCAAGCTCTATCCCATCTGGACCGTTTAGCACAAAGATTTCATTTTCTTTATTAATAAAATGAAGCGAAAGCCCTTTTTGCACAAAATTTTCTATTAAAAAAATATTCGCCAGCGAATGCTCGAGCCGACCATTCACCGCATTGACCATTGTTACTGAATTATAATGCTCATCAACACAATAATCAAGAGCGAGTTCGCTATCCGTTTTATCCTTTTCTTTGGAAAACTGCAAAATCTCTGATTTTTTCTTCAGTTCGTCCAAAGAATTATCTGATATGGAATCAAAATCTCCAATGAGAACTTGGGGTATAATATCTTGGCTGAGAAGGAAATCTGCACCTCCGTCCACGGCTATGATCGTGCCATCCAAAACAAAGCCCATGGCAAAATCAATATAGTTATTATTACAGAAAATAAATGCTTTTTTCAAGATACGATAAAATCGTTATGAAAGATATCTTTTATCTACATAAATCGTAGATTTCTTTTTATTGAAATAGTTTATCGGGTTGGTGCTCTTGCCGTAAAACCGCACTTCGTAATGAAGGTGAGAACCTGTTGATGTTCCGGTCGAGCCCATTTCTCCGATTATTTGATATTTTGTTACTTCCTGTCCTGTGTTTACAAACCTCTTCCTAAAATGGCCATAGAAGGTTTTATAGCCATATCCGTGATCAATCAGCAAATAATATCCATAATCTTTGTGATAGCCCTTATCGACAACTTTACCATCCGCTGTAGCATAGATTACAGAGCCCTCCCTGTTCGCAATGTCAACTCCATGATGGAAATGCCTTACATCATAGATTGGATGAACCCGGTATCCGTACCCTTGTGAAATCCGCCCATAGGTCGGTTTTATCGAAGGGGTGTGGCTATAGATTGTATTCTTTACTGTAAGGTAATTTGAGATTTCAGAAAAGCTGAATTTTTCAAAATCTATCTGTCGTGTGAAAGCATCTATTTTGTTCAGAACACTATTATGTATATCAAAGAGTTCCTTGTCCACAGAGAAAAATGTCGAGTCAAAATACTGAATACCACCAACACCCATCTGGCGAATATCATCATCGATTGAACGCAATCCCTCAAGCTCTCTTACTTCTTTATCTTTTTCCTGAACGTTCTCCAGCTCGGATTGCATGGTGTCGAGCAGGGAATTTATTCTCGTCATCTCTGTTTTGAGTTTAATATTATGATCTTGAAGCTCTAGTAATTGGTGCCTGTCAATCTCGCTGCTGACAAAAAAATATGTTATCACTCCGGTGGTGATGACAAAGACCGAAACAAAAATCACAAGGAAAAGAATCAATGGTTTCGATACATGAAACCCCTTCACTCCAGTCGAAGAATTGCTCGTAATTAGTATATGCCAGCTTTTTTTGTTACTCATTTCATTTAAAATTATTAATATTTTTCTTTCGTTAATTTGCTTTTTCATTATTATGAATGTCAAGTTTTTCGCTCCCTCCAAGTATGTATAAGTTGTGGAATAAACGGAAATTATTCTCCATTAGTTTATGTATAAATTAACGGGATTTCTGAACCGGGAGATATAAAATTTGCCGATATGGAAATTTTTGTTGACAGGAGTTATATAAAACTCCCTTTTTTGAAAAAATTTTTAGAGTGTGAGATTCACAAAAATGTGGATAACCAAATTGTTCAGATGGTGTTTAGTTTTGTATCCTCCTGAATAATAGCTAATTACAACTGTTTACAAACTGTTGATAATTCTGTGGATAACATTGTAGTGGATTTCGTATCTCCCTGATATTTAGTAACATAAAAGGTTGATAACTGTCTATGGCTGGATCTTTAGGATTGTGGAAACAGATTCTCGATGAGATAAAAGTTCAGGTAGATCCTCAAACCTATTCTACATGGTTTGATAAAACAAATGGATTCAGTCTTGTTGGCAATACACTCACAGTAAAAGCTCCCACCAAATTCTTTGCAGACTGGCTTGACCAACATTATAAATCTTTCATCGAGGAAATAGCATATAATCTCACCGCAGAAAAAATTTCCGTTGATTTCATTGGTTCTGCTTCAGAAGCTCCAGGCAATTACTCATTTTCGAAATCGTCTGTTACCGGTTCCTCTAAAGATAATGGTCTCAATCCAAGATATACATTTGAGAGATTCGTGGTCGGCAATAATAATCATTTTGCTTTTTCTGCCGCACAAGCAGTCGCCGACAAATCCGGTAAAATTTACAATCCTCTGTTTATTTACGGCGGTGTCGGGCTTGGCAAAACGCACCTCATGCAGGCAGTTGGCAATTCAATAGTAAATAACAAAATTAACAAACGTGTTCTTTATACTTCCACCGAAGACTTCACAAACGAGATGATCTCTGCAATCCAAACAAATACTACAATAAATTTCAGAAAGAAGTTCCGAACATACGACATCCTAATGATTGATGACATCCAATTCCTTGCCGGAAAAGAAGGAAGTCAGGAAGAATTCTTTCATACATTCAATACACTTTATAATGCCAAAAAGCAGATCATTCTTACAAGCGACCGTCCTCCCAAAGAGATCAAGAAGTTACAAGACCGGCTTATCTCAAGATTTGAATGGGGACTTCTTGCTGATATAAAGCGGCCAAATTATGAAACACGCGTTGCTATCCTGCGACAGAAATGTGTCGAAGAAAATATCACTTTGAAACCCGAAGTTCTTGAGTTCATTGCAGAAAATTTTGATGATAATATTCGACAGCTTGAGGGCTCTCTCATAAAAATTCTTGCCTTCTCATCATATAAAAAAGTCAAACCACACCAGATCGAACTTGCTTATGTAAAGCAAATACTCGAAGATATGATGGCAAATCGTAAGCGTCCTGTCACTCTTGATCTTATTCAGGAGGAAGTAGCAAAATATTTTGAAATAGGAAAAAACCAGATAAAAGAACCAACACGAAAGAAGGAGATCGCTTTTCCTCGCCAGATCGCAATGTATCTGTCTGCAAAACTCATACCACATATTTCTTTGCTTGAGATCGCTAATCATTATAATAAGAAAGATCACACCACTATTATTCATGCAAAAAAGATCATCTCTCAAAAGATCGATAAAGATAATAATCTCAAAAGCAAAATAAAAGAAATCACAGAAATGATACTCCAATAAAAAATGAAAAATGGTTATTCAATAAGTTATCCACAAACTGTGTGCAATGGTGTGCGTAAACCCGTGACTGAGTTAATATTATTAGATTTATCACTCTTCCGTGTGAATAAGTCCAGTTTATCAACAATTTCTTCCACAGGATATTATGCTGCGAAACATAATGTTTTCAGGCATCCTGTAGTGTTTTCCACAAATCCACTGTGCCTATAAAGACTACTGTTATGTTTATATTATTTTAGATAAGAAAAGGTTTCAATATGAATAAGTTTATTTCAATTATGATTCTCGTACTTTTGGTCGTTATTGTTTCATGTACTCAAAAAAATAATTACATGGGGTACGATCAGGATGTTGTGATAGTATCAGATACTATTTTAACTGCTATCACTTTTGAAAGATCATTCACGGATACGATTGGAATTTATTCTTCAAATTCCGTGATGCTGGTCGGAAACTTCAATGGAGTGAAAACCAGGTCGTTGATGAGGTTCGGTACATTACCGGATACAACATGGCTTGATTCCACCTCGTTTGAAAGTTGTGAAATCCTCTTTGAAAGGAAGTCACACCTCGAAACAGATATAAATATTCATGCATACAAACTTCTCATTGATTGGTCGGTTGGTTCAACAACTTGGGATAGCATTAGTACGGATGACTATGAAGATTTTACTACCCCAGTTGAATTTGTAACTGATGCTGATTCTTTTTACATTCCTTT
>MVCT01000046.1 GCA_002049945.1 Candidatus Cloacimonas sp. 4484_140 | reverse complement strand
ACAAACTTATGGAAAAATTCTTTGAGGAGGGCTCGCTCTCAGAAGAAGAGATAAGCAATGGTCTGAAGAATTCTATCATACATGGTACTGCTATTCCTGTATTTGCATGCTCTGCTTCCGAAAACATCGGAATTCAGGAGATTCTCAATCTTATAAATATGTTCTTACCGTCACCAAAGGATATCACAGAAATCCCTGTACAGAAAAACGGAGAGAACAAGACGCTTGATCTTACCAAATATAATAAGAAACTCGGCTATGTGATAAAATCCGTAACAGAACTTAATTTGGGTGAAATCGCTCTTGTGAGAATGTATTCAGGCAACTTAAATACAGGTGTGGAGATTGAACTTCCAGAAAAAGCTGCAAAAGACAAGATCGGGCAAATATATTCCGTATGTGGCAAAAAACGCGAAGAAGTTGATGAAATACCTGCTGGTGATATTGGTGGATTGGTTAAGCTGAAAAATACTAAAACATCATATACTATTACGGAAAAGGGAGAAAATCTCGTAGTTAAACCCCTGCATTATCCCGAACCTGTATATTGGAAAGCGATCCGGGCAGTCAGCCAATCTGATGAAGACAGGATCGGTCCCGCACTTAATAAGATCACTGACGAAGATCCTACAATAAGAACAGAAATGAATATTGAAACTAATCAGAATATTCTTTCCGGACAGGGAGAGATCCAGATCGGTATTGTGCAAAAACGTCTGAAGGACAAATACAATGTTGAAGCAAATCTTACTGATCCGAAAATACCTTATAAAGAAACTGTAACCGGTAAATCGGATGTGAAATACAAACATAAAAAACAGAGCGGCGGACATGGACAGTATGGTGAAGTGTACGTCAGAATTTCACCGACAGAACTTGGAGCCGGATTCGAATTTGTTAATTCAATTGTTGGCGGTGTGATCCCAAGTAAATATATCCCGGCAGTTGAAAAAGGTCTTGTAGAAACCATGAAAGGTGGTATTCTTGCAGGTTATCCTGTCGTCGATATCCAAGTTGAACTTTATTATGGTTCTTACCACGATGTTGATTCCTCAGAAATGGCATTCAAGATCGCTGCATCCCATGCATTAAAAGATGGTTTTGCTCTGGCAAATCCCATCCTGCTCGAGCCAATTCATAAAGTACAGATAGTCGTTCCTACAGAATATATGGGTGACGTTATGGGTGATATCAGCAGCAGAAGAGGCAAAATTCTCGGTATGTCACAGGAAGACAACAAACAGATACTTAATGCGGAAATTCCTCTTTCGGAATTGTACTCCTATTATACTTCATTGAAATCAATCACTCAAGGACGTGGTTATTTCACACAACAATTTGCCTATTATCAAAAGCTTCCGAATGATCAAGCCCAAAAAGTCATTGAAAAGAGCAAAAAGGAAGATGAATAGTAATATCAGTCAATTGACGGAGGTATAATGTCCGGACATAATAAATGGAGTTCAATAAAGCATAAAAAGGCAAAGGAAGATGCCAAACGCGGAAAGGTCTTCACGAAGATAATCCGCGAAATTATTGTCGCAGCACGAGATGGCGGGGGAGATACCGAAATGAATCCGGCGCTTCGAAATGCCGTTAATAAGGCAACTTCCGAAAATATGCCAAAGGATAATATTGAACGTGCAATAAAAAAGGGAACAGGTGAGCTTGAGGGCGTCAACTATGAACACATCATGTATGAAGGATATGCTCCCGGCGGCGTAGCAATGCTCATTGAAGCCGTTACAGATAATAAGCAGCGATCTGTAGCTGAGATCCGTCACATACTTACCAAGCATAATGGGAGTTTGGCAGAAAAGGGCTCGGTTTCCTGGAATTTCACTCAATCCGGTACTATTCTCGTGATAAAAGAAGAATATAATGAAGACGAACTCATGATGATCGCTCTCGATGCAGGCGCTGAAGATTTCTCAGAAGAAGACGAATTCTTCATCATAACTACTAATTCAAAAGAATTATACAATGTCGTTCATGGTCTGGAACAACAAGGAATAAAGATAGACAGCGCTGATCTCGAATATGTTCCTCAAAACACTGTTCCTGCCAATGATAATGCTTCTCAGGTAATCAAGCTCATTGAAGCTCTCGAAGAACTCGATGATGTGCAGAATGTTTATGCAAATTTTCAGATCGATGATGAAATCTTAGAAAAAGTTGCAAGTGAGTAAGCAAGAAATAATAGTAGGTATCGATCCTGGCTCGAAAACTACGGGCTATGCATTTCTCTCTGTGGAACATAAAAAAGTAAAACCGCTGGCTTATGGAGTCATTAAAAATAGTCCCAGAATGACACTCGCAAAGAGAATTACTTTGCTCTATCAAGAGCTTAATAAACTAATTGTTGAATTCCAGCCAACAATTGCGAGCATCGAAAAAATATTCTATGCAAAAAATGTCAGATCTCTTGTTTCTCTTGGAGAAGCACGCGGCGTATTACTTCTTGCATTGGAGCAAGCACAGATACCAATATATGAGTATTCTGCAAGAGAAGTTAAAAAAGCAGTTGTGGGTAATGGCAATGCATCCAAGCAGCAGGTGCAATATATGGTAAAAAGCATAATGAGGATCAAAGATGAGGAGTTGCAGTTCGATATCGCAGATGCAATTGCGATAGCTCTTTGTCATGTAAATAAATTGCAATATGTTTGAGTATATTAGCGGAACGATCGTAGAGAAAAAAACAACAAACATTGTGTTGGAAACGAATGGCATTGGATACTATATCACCATTCCTATCAGCACTTATGATAAGCTTGGTGAGCTTGGCTCGGTTAGTAAACTCTATACTCACTTTCATGTGCGGGAAAACGAACAACGACTTTTCGGATTTGCTACAAAAGAAGAAAGGATCATGTTTAACTCTCTTTTGAAAGTTGCAGGTATTGGACCGAAAATAGCAATCTCAATTCTTTCAGGCATCTCAATTAAAGACCTTTTTGATGTTGTTGCAAGCCAGGATGTAAAGCTTCTCTCCACAGTTCCGGGTATTGGGAAAAAGAGTTCTGAGCGTATTATCGTAGAACTAAAAGACAGCTTTGATGATACCCTCACCAGCAAATTCATTGAATATACTGCGACTAAGGAAGAGCAGAGTTTTGCACAGGATGCAGAAGATGCGCTGTTATCTCTTGGATACTCCAAGGCATCCGTATTAAAACAAATTCAGAAATATATGACTGACAATAATCCCGTCTCTGCTGAAGAGATCGTAAAAGCAGTAATAAGAAATTTTTATTCAAAAAAATGAACCCGAGATTAGCAGCTTTTTATTCTTTAAATGACATTCTTCTTGAACGAAATAATTCCGAGAAAGTCTTGGCTCTCTTTTCTGCGAAGATCGCTTCAAAGCCGGATCATAGTCTATACTATACACTTGTGAAGGGTACCATAAAACAGAAAATCCATCTGGAATTTTTACTGAAAAACTATATTGATTTTAAGAAAACCGATCCCAAAGTGCTGAATCTTCTTTTACTTGGTCTGTTTCAATTAACTTTTCTGGATTCAATTCCAAATTATGCCTGCGTGAATGAAACGATCAAGATAAGTAACAAAGAATTCAAAAAAGGGGTGAGCAGTTTTATCAATGCAGTTCTCCGTTCTTATATAAGAGAGGATAAGCCCATCCGCTTTCCCCGAGATGAAGTTCAGGAGATATCTGTTAAATATTCTTTTCCTGCTTATTTAATTGAGAAATGGGTACTGCTTTTGGGCAAAGAAGATACTATTGCATTATGTAAATATTTTAACAGTACTCCAAAGCTTACTCTTAGGATCGAGACTGATAAAATTTCTCCCGACAAATTCAGTAAATATCTTAATGAAAAGAATGTTCAGTTCAGCAAAAGTAAATATTTTAATGACATGTTAGTTATAGAATCAACTTTCAATTTCCTTGATGATGAATATTTCAAAAAAGGATACTTTTATATTCAAAATGAAAGTGCACTGCTGCCAGTGATTCTTCTTCATCCTGCAAAAGGTGAAAAAATACTCGATATGTGCGCAGCACCCGGCGGTAAATCACTCCATCTTGCTTCTATGACAAAAGATACCGCTGAAATAACTGCGGTTGATAATGATCCGGGACGTATCAAACAATTCAAAGAAAATGCAAAACGTATGGATCATCCATCAATTGATATTTTGATGAAGGATGTATTGTACTTCAAATCCAGAAAGAAATACGATAAGATAATTATTGATGCTCCCTGCACGGGATGGGGAGTGATGCAAAGGAAGCCAGACATACGTTTACAGTCTGAAAATCGTATGCGAAGTCTGATACCTTTACAGCAAAAACTCTTGGAGAAGGCAGATTCTCTTCTTAAGAAAAATGGCATTTTGGTGTATTCAACCTGTACGATCAATCCTGATGAAAATGAATATCAGGTAGAAAAATTTCTGAAAAATCACCAAAATTATTCCATTGAAAAACCTAATCAATTTGTTGAGAAAGATTTCGTATCTGGCAAATATATAAAAACTTATCCTTTCAAGCATTTTATGGATGGAAGCTTTGCTTCTGCATTAAGGAAAGTGTCATGAAAACATTAAAAACGATTGGCTTTGTTGTACTGAGTTTTATAATTATTTTTTTACTCGGATTTGTTATCTCTCGCACTTTGCTATATTTTTATACACACCACAGAAATGAGGTTGAGGTGCCAGCTCTCTCTAATAAAGATTACAGAAAAGCCAAACACGATCTTTATAAATTGGGACTTTATATTAATAAAGTTGGTGAGCGAAACAGTCTGGATGTACTGAACGGGAGCATTATCTCGCAGGAACCAAAGGCAAACAATATTGTGAAAAAGGGTTACACAATAGACGTGATAGTAAGCAAAGGTCCAGAACTTATTAAGATACCCACGCTGGATAATTTAACGCTTGATGAAGCTCGAATACGGCTCATAAATAGCGGTCTGGAAGTAGGTAACGTGAATTATTCCTATTCAAATGAAATTCAAAAAGGAAAGGTTATATATAGCCAGCCCGTGTACGGAATGGATGTTCCGAGAAATTCTAAAGTCGATCTGGTCATGAGTTTAGGTAAAATTCCTTCTACAATAAATTCAAAAAAAGATATGTATGATTCCTTACTTGAAGATCTGAATGAAAACTAACGAATTGAGGTAATATGGTAGCAAAATATGATGCGACTCGAATTAAAGTTATGAAGGGACTGGAAGCAGTACGTAAACGACCGACTATGTATATTGGTGGAACCGGCGAACGCGGTCTTCATCATTTGGTCTATGAAGTTGTTGATAACAGCATTGATGAAGCAATGGCTGGATTCTGTAATAGAATTGAAATTATCATGAATATTGATGGTTCTGTTACTGTTATTGATAATGGGCGCGGAATTCCGGTTGACAAACATAAAGAACAGAAAATACCTGCGGTGCAGGTAGTTATGACCATGCTCCATGCCGGCGGAAAATTTGACGACAAATCCTATAAGGTTTCCGGCGGACTTCATGGCGTTGGTGTTTCAGTAGTAAATGCTCTATCAGAATGGCTTGAAGTAAAAGTCTATAAAAATAACCAAATATATAGACAATATTACGAGCGTGGAAAAGTAAAATCCCCTTTGGAGATAATTGGAAAAACTAAGAAAACAGGCACAGAGATCTCTTTTATGCCTGATGAAGAAATTTTTGAAGATATTTTTTTTAGTTTTGATTATCTATCTGTAAGACTTCGTGAATTGGCATTCCTTAATAAAGGTGTGAGAATCATACTGGAAGATAAGCTTCATAATGATAAGCATGATTTCAAATATGATGGGGGAATCGTTTCTTTTGTAAAATATCTGAATGAAAACAAAAGAGTTATCTTCAACAGACCCGTCTATATATCCGGCGTAAGGGATCACACCGAATTTGAAGTTGCAATTCAATATAATGATGGCTATCAGGAATCAATTCTGAGCTTTGCAAACAATATCAACACGATCGAAGGAGGTACACATCTAAGCGGTTTCAAATCTGCTCTAACACGTGCTGTTAATACATATATTAAAAATTCCAATCTCGCTAAAAATGAGAAAAGTACTCCGCAGGGAGGAGATATCAGAGAGGGAATAACCGCAGTTGTAAGCGTGAAGCTGAAGGATCCTCAGTTTGAGGGTCAGACAAAAACAAAATTGCAGAATCTTGATATTGAGGGTATTGTTAATTCCATTGTGTATGAAAAACTAATGGAATACTTTGAAGAGCATCCGACGGAAGCAAAATCGATTTCGAATAAAGCCATATTGGGAGCTCGATCCCGAGATGCTGCAAGAAAAGCACGCGAACTCACACGAAGGAAATCTGTACTTGAAAGTGGAAGTTTACCCGGCAAGCTTGCTGATTGCTCCATCGAAGATCCTACTCAAACCGAGATCTTTCTTGTCGAGGGTGATTCAGCAGGCGGTTCTGCGAAAATGGGAAGAGATAGAACTTTTCAGGCGATCCTGCCATTATGGGGAAAAATGCTTAATACAGAAAAAGCACGTATCGATAAAGTCCTTAATAACGAAAAGATACAACCCATTATCCTCGCTCTTGGCGCAGGTATCGGTGATGAATTTGATAAATCCAAGCTTCGTTATAATAAAGTTATTATCATGTCTGATGCCGACGTTGATGGGCAGCATATTGCCACGCTTTTGCTCACTTTCTTTTTCAGATATATGCGACCTCTTGTTGAGGATGGAAATATCTACATTGCTCGTCCTCCTTTATATCAGATTAGGAAAGGAAGAATGTCCCGGTATGTGTATTCTGATCAAGAACGCGATGAGCTTCTAAAAGAGCTCGACTCAACGGGTATCAGCATTCAGAGATACAAAGGACTGGGTGAGATGAATTCAGACCAGCTTTGGGAAACTACACTGGATCCGGAAAAACGAATTCTAACTGCAGTCCGAATGGATGATGCGATCGAAGCTGATCGTATTTTCACGATCTTAATGGGTGGTGATGTCGAACCACGAAGAGCATTTATTGAGAAAAATGCCAAATATGTAGAAGTTGATGTGTAACTGGAGGATACATGATTCACGATAGATCAAGAATTGAACAGATAGAAATTGATGAAGTTCTGAAAAAAGCTTACCTGGAATACTCCATGAGTGTAATTGTATCAAGAGCGCTGCCTGATGTACGTGATGGATTGAAACCTTCACAGCGAAGAATTCTTTATGCAATGCACGAGCTCAAACTCGAGCCAGGAAAGGGATTCCGAAAATGCGCAAAGATAGCAGGTGACACTTCGGGAAACTACCATCCTCATGGTGAACAGGTCATTTATCCGACTCTTGTGAGAATGGCTCAGGAGTGGAGTTTGCGGTATCTTCTTGTGCAAGGGCAGGGTAACTTTGGCTCCCAAGACGGTGATCCGCCTGCAGCAATGCGATATACAGAAGCACGTTTGCACCGAGCTGCAGTCGATCTTATGGCTGACCTCGAGAAAGATACTGTTGATTTCCAACCAAACTACGACGATACACGAAAAGAACCAAAGGTATTTCCTTCAAAATTTCCAAACCTTATTGTAAATGGTTCATCCGGTATTGCCGTAGGAATGGCAACTAATATGGCACCCCACAACGCTGCAGAAACCTGTGATGCGCTCTGTGCACTTATTGATGATCCTGAACTCGAACCCCTTGACCTGCAAGCAAGGAATCAGCGATTATTTCAAAACCGGATACGGCAAGATCATCAATAGGGGTAAAGCTTCTATTGAGACAAAAAATAACGGTCAGGAAGCGATCATTGTTACAGAACTTCCATACCAGCTAAACAAAACATTGCTTATTGATAAAATCGTAGCCCTGGTCAAAGATAAGAGAATTGAGGGCATCAGTGATCTAAGAGACGAATCAGGGCGACAGGGAATGCGTCTGGTCATTACCATAAAAAGAAATGCCGATGCAGATTCTGTCCTAAAAAAACTGTATAAATATTCTCAACTTCAGGTAAGCTTTGTAGTGAACAATCGTGCTCTTGTTGGTGGAATTCCGCAAGTCGTTAACATGAAAGCACTGCTTCAGAATTATATCGATTTTCGTCATGAAGTAGTTGTCCGCAGAACTCAATTTGAACTGGATAATGCAGAAAAACGGCTTCATATTCTCGAAGGATTCCGTATTGCATTGGATAATATCGATGAGATAATTGCAACCATCAAAGCATCCAACAGCACGCAAGATGCAAATGCAAACCTGCGGAAAAAATTCGGTTTCACAGAGATCCAGGCAAAAGCAATACTCGAAATGCGTCTTCAGAAACTCACCGGGCTGGAACGTGAGAAGATCGAACTCGAATACAGGGAGCTTGTAAAGACAGTCGAAGAACTGAAAAGCATTCTTGAAATACGTGGAAAACGCATGCAGATCATTAAATCTGAAGTACTTGAAATGAAAGAAAAGTACGATGATTATCGAAAAACAACCATTCTTGAGGGCTCTGCAGATATTGAGACCGAAGATATGATCGCCGACGAGGAAATGGTTGTAACGATATCCCATGAAGGATACATAAAACGACTTCCCATTCGGACTTACAGGAAGCAGTTACGTGGTGGAAAAGGATTGACAGGTTCCAATCTGAAAGAAGAGGACTTTATAGAAAGCGTATTTGTAGCATCTACACATGCCTTTATACTTTTCTTTACAGATCTCGGGCAATGTCATTGGCTGAAAGTGCATAAGATTCCTAAAGTGGGCAGGTTGGCACGCGGAAAAGCTATTGTGAACCTTCTACAGCTCGAAAGAAATGAAAAGCTCGAAGCATATGTCACTGTCCGTGATTTTGAACTTCCGCATTTTGTGACTATCGTAACTAAGAACGGCATAATCAAAAAGACTGCTTTGGCAGCATTCTCTCATCCCCGTACCGGCGGAATTATCGCGATCAAGCTCATCGAAGGAGATGAACTTATTGATGCCCAAATCACCGAGGGTGATAATGATGTTATTCTTGCAACGAAGAACGGCTTTAGCAACCGCTTTCATGAAACCGATGTCCGGGCACAGGGAAGAAATTCCCAGGGAGTTATCGGCATACGTTTGAGAAATGATGATAAAGTTGTCTCAATGGTCATCGTAAAACGTGAAGGCACTTTGCTCTCCATAAGTGAGAATGGATACGGGAAACGTACCCCAATTGCTGATTACCGAGTAACAAAGCGCGGAAGCATGGGTGTCATAACTATAAAAACCACAAAAAGAAATGGCAATCTCGTAAGTGTAAAAGAAGTTGTTGATGATGACGATCTGATTATCATAACAAGCTCCGGCAAAGTGATACGACAGCATGTGGGAAGCATTTCTGTAATCAACAGGAACACTCAGGGTATGCGGTTGATAACTCTGAATGAGGGCGATAAAGTCACAGATGTTGCCCGTGTAGCTCACGAAGAAGATGATATTCCTGAAGATGATGAAAATGGAAATGGCATTCAAAATGATGAACTCGATCAAGAAATCGGCGGGAACGAAGCACCTGAAGAAAATACAGAAGGTTCTTTAAATAAATAAATGTGTAAATTGTAAATAATATCCAATATCCAACACGGAATATCCAATAATGAAGGAAAAAAATAAATGAGCGAGAAAGAAAATAATAGAGAAAATAATCAAAAGAAGTTCGATTTACAGGATCGTCTTATTGATTATGCAGTTAGAATTATTAAAGTTGCTGAACAATTACCTGAAACAAAAGCCGGCAAACACATCTCTTCTCAAATACTGAAAAGCGGTACATCACCTGCTCCAAATTACGGAGAGGCGCAAAGTGCTGAATCTAGGGCTGATTTTATTCATAAATTGAAAATAGCTTTAAAAGAGTTGAGAGAGACCGAAGTGTGGTTGAAGATAATAGTAAAGGCAAAATTAATTCAACCTTCATCCAAATTGTCCCCTTTATTAAAAGAGACAGATGAGTTAATCTCAATACTTTTTAAGAGCATTGATACGGCGAAAAAGAAAAATGAGCGATAGCGATAAAAATACTTCTGTCTTCACTGAGCTTCAGTTTTCACTTTGTTCCACCTCGATCCGTCTCCGTTACACTACGTCGAGATAGACAAGACGCCGAGATAAATGGATATTGGTCATTCCGTGTTGGATATTGGATATTCAGATTTTAAGTATATCGACACACTTAAAAAAAGAAACATACAGAAGATGAAAACAACGAAGAATAGGTCATGAAAAAAAATATCATTACTTCATTAATCCTATTGTTATTATTAACTGCCTGTGCGCCGAAGATCCTTCCCATCCGCTCTCATAATGTAAAAATTCAGGAAAATTATGCGGTAATCACTCAAAAAGATTATAACATTGCAATAGAGCCATCAAGCTGGAATGATCCACCCTCAAATCTGGAAAACTATTTTATGGTTTTTTATGTGATCCTTCGTAATAAGACAAACCAGAAAAT
>MVCT01000045.1 GCA_002049945.1 Candidatus Cloacimonas sp. 4484_140 | reverse complement strand
CTTCAATATTTTAAACTTAATATATCATCTTACCTTGTATGAATATTATCAATTTAATAATTCATTTTCATAATATTTTCTTGATATTTGCTTTTTATTATACCAGAATAAAAACCTAAATTTTTTGACAAAGAAATATAGCACGAAAATTCTTTCACTCAATCTGTGGGTGATTAGCTCAGTTGGTTAGAGTGCTACGTTGACATCGTAGAGGTCACTGGTTCGATTCCAGTATCACCCACCATTTTAATTTAAGGGAAACAATATGCTCCATATATATACAGGCAACGGCAAAGGCAAAACAACCGCATCACTTGGATTAGTAACGCGATTTCTGGGTCATCAAAAAAAAGTATGCGTCATCCAGTTCATGAAAAAGAATGTTGAGTACGGTGAGATAACTTTTTTTGAAACTATACCGAACATCGATATCATCCAGTTCGGCACACCCGATTTTGTGGATAAGAAACAACCCAAGCAGATCGACATCGATGAAGCTGTTAAAGGTTTTCAAAAAGCAAAAGAAGTTATCTTAAGTAAAAAATATGACCTGGTCATCTTGGATGAATTGAATGTTGCACTGGACTTTGAGCTGGTATCCCTTGAAGAAGTTCTGCCATTCATAAAAGAGCATAAAGATGAGCTTGAGCTCGTCATAACAGGAAGATACGCACCTGAGGAATTGATCGAGATCGCAGATCTTGTTACCGAGATGAAAGAGATAAAACATTATTTAGCGAATGGTATTTCTGCATGCGAGGGAACGGAATATTAAAAAGATATTGAGTCAAGCTTAGGACACACTAATTTTAGTATAATGAACCACGAAATTTACCCCCGATACAGTTTACCCCATTGAATTTTTTTATTCAACTGGGGTCATTCCTCCTTACGGGGTAGGCGAAAAAAGCGAAAAAATTAATATGAAGCTTTGTAGTCACATAAATCTTAATTTTATTCATTTTTCGGTAAAATTTTTTTAGCAGCTTCTATAAACGCTTTAGTAGAGAGGATTCACAGTGATAAAAATTCTAAACAACTTTTATATTATTATTATTTTAGTAACGAACACAGCACACAAATCAAACAAACAAAATAAATTATTTTAACTCTTTATATTCTTAGTATCTTCGTGACTTTGTGGCAATTTCTTGGTTTCTGTTTAACCGAGTTAGGATTAATTAATTTATGTTGTGCATTAAAAAATTATTAAAGCAATTGACGTAAAAATTTTGTGCTTTTCAAATTACACCATCCTGAAGATTAACTGCCAAAGGATGCTGAATCAAATCACGGAGGATTTCAATGGAGCTTTCTGATAATGCTCGAGCAGTGCTGAAAAGAAGATATTTCAAAAAAGACCAGATGGGTGATATTATTGAGGATGAGAAGGCGATGCTTTCGCGCGTGAGTGATAACATTGCAGGTGGGGATAAGGGGAAAGCAAAACGTTATTTCAATCTCATGAATAACTGCTATTTTCTTCCGAATTCGCCCACCCTTATGAATGCCGGCAATGATCTGCAGCAGCTTTCCGCATGCTTTGTGCTTCCTATTGAAGACAGTATGTCCAGTATTTTTGATGCGGTGAAGAATGCAGCTCTTATTCATAAAAGCGGTGGTGGAACCGGCTTTTCCTTTTCAAAATTACGTGAACATAATGCTCGAGTAAGATCAACCAGCGGAGTTTCCAGCGGTCCGATCACTTTCATGAAAGTATTCAATTCAGCAACCGATGCAGTCAAGCAGGGAGGTTGCCTTGTTCAGGACACTTTGATTCATACCGATGAAGGAACAAAATATTTAAGTGATATTTGTGATACTAAACAAATTGGCTGGAAAGATCACAATTTCAAGGTTCCAACCCATGAAGGGCTAAAAATATCAAAGCAATCTTACAATAATGGTGTAGTCAAAACGGTCAAAATTATGACTGAAAATGGTTTCGAATTGTGTGGAACTCCAGAGCACAAAGTGAAAGTTATTACTGAGAAAGGTTTGGTGTGGAAAAAAATATGTGATCTCGGACAGGGTGATAAATTATATGTTAAATTAGGACAACATATAGGACTGAATGCAGATTTGTTTACAGATATTGAACTAATCCATCCAAATCAGAATGAGTGCAAATTGCCGAAAAATCTAACGCTTGAGTTTGCCTTTTGGTTAGGTTTGCTTTGTGGCGATGGCTTTGTTGCAAATAATGAATCGGACTATCGTATTGGAATTTCCATTAACAAAGATTCATACCTTGTTGATTATATTGAACAACTTACAAGAGAACTCTTTGGTGTTTCCTTAACTAAATACCAGAAGAAAAATGACAACTCGGTCACGTTTGTGATCAACAATAAAAAATTAAAAACATTTTTGATAAAGAACGGATTTAACAAAACCGATAGCAAAGTATGTTCAATCCCCAAAAAATTACTACAAGCCAAAAAAGAAATTATTGGTTCATTTCTAAAGGGACTTTTTGAGGCAGATGGAACAATTACACACAATTATCCTTCCCTATCAACCACTTCAAAAAAATTAGCCAATGAGATCGCAGTGCTTCTACGAGGGCTGGGAATTCCATGTAAAAAACGCATAATTGACAGTTCACCCGACAGATTCGGAGACTATCCTTTATTTGTTGTTACTGTCTATTCCTATATTGGACTGAAACGCTATTTGAAAATTATAGGTTTTAATGAAAAATCCCGATTTTCAGATTTAACTTTAGAAAAAATTGATTTAGCAAGAGAGAAAAGTTTCCCATTATTTAATTACAAGGAAATAATTAATCTTGTTCTTGATAAAATTACTTTACCGCAAACCGACAAACGAAATAGGGGGAAAGGTAATAATTACACATCAAATTTTCCTGAATTAAGAAAATCTTTACTTCGCTATTTACGTGGCGAAAGGGTTTTTTCAGCATCCTCATATCTTTATTATTCAGAAAAGTATGAAGAATTTAAAAAAAATGCGCCACAAATTGATTTTCTTGATTATTATGATGAAGTAACCTCTATCGAAGACGGAGGAGAGAAATTAACCCTCGACATATCAGTTGAAGATAATCATACTTACATAGCAAATGGATTTGTTACTCATAATACACGTCGCGGCGCCAATATGGCGATTCTCAATGTTGACCATCCCGATATCATAGATTTTATCAAGGCAAAAGAGAAGAACACAGAACTTAACAATTTTAATCTCAGTATCGGGCTAACAGAAACCTTCATGGATGCTGTGAAAAATAATGATGAGTATGAACTTATTGCACCTCATTCAGGGAAAGTCAAAAAGCGTTTGAAAGCGCGGGATGTGTTCGAACTTATTGTTGAAATGGCTCATAAAAATGGCGAGCCGGGAATTGTTTTCATTGATAGACTCGATAGATACAATCCCACACCCAAGGACGGTAAGATCGAAGCAACGAATCCTTGTGTAACCGGCGATTCGCTAATATCGACCGCGAATGGTTTGATAACAATCGAAGATCTCTATAAAGATCATGAAAATGGTGAGATTGAAATCGCAATAGATAAAAGAGCATACGCAGAAAATATTCCAAGTAATTCTGAAATAGAATTTTCAGATTCCCAAAAAATCGGCACAGATTTCAAGCCCGTTTCTCAAGTATTTATGAATGGCGAAAAAGATGTGTTAAAATTAACAACAAAATCCGGGTTTGAATTAAAAGCCACCCCTGATCACAAATTTCTTACAACCACCGGTTGGAAACATCTTGAAGATATTAAGATTGGTGATAAAGTATTGATTCAATCTGGTGAGTGCAACTTTTTGTCTTCAAGGCAATTGCCTTTTATAACAAAAAATATTTTTAAAGGTGAAAATGGTAAAACCTTTGAATTTAATTTGCCTACAACATGGTCCAAAGAATTGGGACAAATTCTGGGTTGGCTTATTGGGGATGGTTGGGTAAAAGCAGGAGATGAAAATTGCAGAGTCGGTTTTAGTTTTGGAGATTCGGATGTTGAAGTAATGGAATATTTAAAACCGATAATTAATAAAATGTATAATAAAGAGATTAATGAAATAAAAAGAGAAAATAATATTTATCACCTTTCATATCACAGTAAATATTTTGTAGATTTTTTTATAAAATTGGGGGTTCAACCGGTAAAAGCTGCTGATAAAAGTGTTCCCCAAAGTATATTCTCCGCTCCTAAAGAAGCTGTTGTTGGATTTTTACAGGGACTTTTTTCTGCTGATGGAACTGTTTCCTTTGATGCGAGTCATGGAAATTATTATGTTAGATTAACTTCAAAATCGGAAAATTTGTTAAAAAAAGTTCAAATACTTCTGCTGAATTTGGGTATTAAATCCAGCAT
The DNA here is from genome assembly GCA_002049945.1 of Candidatus Cloacimonas sp. 4484_140. Taxonomy (GTDB): domain Bacteria; phylum Cloacimonadota; class Cloacimonadia; order JGIOTU-2; family JGIOTU-2; genus Celaenobacter. The sequence continues at coordinate 3,469 of MVCT01000045.1, read as the reverse complement.
ATATAATAGAAGCAGAAAAAAGCGCAAAGGAGTTTTTAATTATACAAACAAAAACGGAGAAAATGTAGAATATGATACAGACGGTGTGTTGTTTGAATTAAATATTTCTCGCACTTCTTTAATCAAATTTCATGAAACCATCAACTTTATGACTACGCTAAAAAGAGACTTATTAGCGAAGGTAATTACAAAAAATTTATATAAAGAAACATTTGTTGATGAAGTTATAGAAATCGTTCCTGCCGGAAAAGAAAGGGTTTATGATTTACACGAACCATATACCCATTCCTTCATTTGCAATTCCTTTGTTATTCATAATTGCGGGGAGCAGCCATTGCTTGCGAACGAAGCATGTAATCTTGGCTCTATCAATCTTGCAATGATGCTTAAAGACGGCGCAATAAACTGGGATCTTCTAAAAGAAACAGTATATACTGCCACAGATTTTCTGGATGATGTCATCGACCGCTCGGCATTTCCACTTCCTGAGATCGAGAAACAGGTCAAGAAGAACCGAAAGATCGGATTGGGCATAATGGGCTGGTCTGATATGCTTCTTCAGCTTGGCATTCCATATTGCTCGGACGAAGCTGTTGATATCGGCAGAGAGATCATGGAATTCATTGATTACTATTCAAAAGAACGCTCTATGCAGCTCGCTGTGGAAAAAGGTTCGTTTCCGAATTTCAAGCAGAGCATATACAACAAAGGTACTCTTATCCGAGAAGGTTATAAGCTGAACTGGGATGGGCTTATTGCTGAGATCCGGAAGAAAGGGATCCGCAATGCCACGACAACGACTATAGCACCCACAGGAACTATAAGCATGATCGCAGATGCCTCAAGCGGTGTCGAGCCGATATTTTCATTAGTATATATAAAGAATGTTATGGACGGCGAGAAACTGCTCTATATGAATAAATATTTTGAGGAGATTGCAAAGGAACAAAAATTCTATTCCAAAGAATTAATGGAGAAGATCTCGGAAAATGGCTCTCTTCAAGATATCGATGAAATCCCAGATGAAGTAAAACGCATCTTTGTTACAGCTCATGATATTACACCTGAATGGCACATCCGAATGCAGGCAGCATTTCAGGAATTTGTTGATAATGCAGTTTCTAAAACTATCAATTTCCCGAACTATGCCACAAAAGAAGATATTTACACTTCCTACATGCTTGCATATCAGCTTGGTTGTAAAGGTGTAACAGTCTATCGTGACGGAAGCCGCGACGAACAGGTGCTTCATGTCGGCAAAAAGATGCGCGAGCATGACAGGACAAGGATCGAGCCACGTCATCGTCCGGAAACTACAATTGGTGTAACTAAAAAAATAAATACCGGCTGCGGTCATCTTTATGTAACTATAAATATTGATGAAACAGGACCCTGCGAGGTCTTTACTCAAATGGGTAAGGTTGGCGGATGCGCGTCTGCACAACTTGAAGCAATCGCACGTCTGATCTCGCTGGCACTTCGCTCAAATGTGAAAGTAGAATCAATCGTAAAACAGCTCCGGCTAATCAGATGTCCTTCACCGATGTGGTCAAAAGGCAAAAAGATACATTCCTGTGCCGATGCTATTGCAAATGCGCTTATTGAATTCCTCGAGCAGGACGGCAATGGTTTAAAGAAGACAAAAGAAGCGGCGGGAAAAGACCAATTAAAAGTCATATCGGAAAGTCCTTCTTTTGATGAAACCTCACCTGTTGGTTCAATGTGTCCTGAATGTGGTGCAACACTGGAATTCAAAGAAGGATGTAAAACCTGCCCGATCTGTGGCTGGTCAAAATGTAGCTAAATTTATTGGGGGAGATACCATGAAAAAAATCGCAGTACTGATCGCCATCATATTGATTAGCACTTCGCTCTTTGCGCTCGAACCGCATTTTATGCAGAAACCTGCAATTTCGCCTGACGGGAATACAATCTGTTTTTCTTATATGTCCGATCTCTGGACTGTTCCATTTGAAGGTGGGGAAGCAAAACGGCTTACCGTTTCCAAAGGCAATGATACTAATCCTGCCTTTTCCCCGAATGGAAAAACCATTGCCTTTAACTCCAACCGTGATGGGTTCTGGGGAATCTATCTCATTCCAGCAGAAGGTGGTAGTGCAGAATGTATTTCAAAGGAAGGGCTTACTGTTGTGGACTGGTTCAAGGGCGGGAAAAAACTTCTTGCAACAGGGTATGAGCTTCCAAATGGAACAAATTTTATGGAAGTTCCTCTCGACAGTACTCATCCAACCCTGATCACCGAAATTGGAAATAGTCTTGCACAGCTTTCTCATGATAATAAGAAGATCATTTTCAGCAATAGAGGGTATAATACACGTGAAAGATACATAGGAAGCATTAATGGTCAGATATGGGAATATGACATAAAAGACAAATCCTATACTCAGCTTACTGATACTGAATATACAGAAAAATATCCGGTTTACTCATATATAAATGACAGAGTTTATTTTGTCGGTGCAGAATTCGTAAGGGATAACAGAGCGGTTTTCCAAATCTATTTTGTTGAAGATATGGACTTTTCCAATCCTCATAAACTCACTGATTTTGATTACTGGTCAGCAACACAACTTTGCATTGCGCGCCGGAATGATAATATGGTTTTCAAACGATTTGATGAATTGTGGTCTTATAATGCGAAGTCCTGTAAATTCAATAAAATACCGATCGAGATCAAGCAGGATTTCCTTGAGAGTTTTGAAGTGACTGAGGAATATATCAATAAAGCATCGGACTTTGCGGTTTCTCCAAACGGTAAAATGGTTGCATTTACTTACAAATTTGACCTATTTGCAATGCCGGAAAAAGGTGGTGAAGTAAAGCAGCTTACTTTCACTCAAAAGGGTGTTGAATATGTGGCAATTGCCGATGATGATCAAACAATATATTTCACAAGTTTTGATAAACGTAATATGCAATTATACAAACTAAACATAAAAGAACCTGAAAAGATTGAATACATTTCATGGTTCAAAAATGCTTATGTTAATGAAATATATTATATAGAAGATGTCGGATTGATCGTCGAGTATTCTGAGGAAGAAGCAAAAAGGAATATTGCATTGATCGAACCCGAAAAAGATAAAGTGCAACCGCTTATAGTTGATCAGGTGGTTGGATCGAAATTCGTTGTAAGTCCGGATGAACAATATGCTCTATATTTTGTACTCACTCCCGGCACGTGGGATGAGATCCTTTATCTTTATAATTTTGAGACAAAAGAGAAAACAGCGCTTTATCCGTATCATGGAAACATGCACTCTCCGATCTGGGGTGAGCAGGGCGCCTATGTTTTCTTCAACAGAAATCAGGATATATGCCGAATGGACATTCATGCAAAAGAGGATTTCTGGGATTATAAGGATTATTGGGAAGAAATTCTAAATCCCGAAGAAGATGAGGAGGGGCAGGATAAAGATAATAATGATAAAGAAAAAGATGAAGATGC
>MVCT01000044.1 GCA_002049945.1 Candidatus Cloacimonas sp. 4484_140 | reverse complement strand
TATTATGTATCTTTGAAATCATCTTCCATTTCAGAAATATTCACATCGCGGAACGTATCTGCAATGTTCACACCTATATAACTGAAGCAAAAGCCATTACAGCGCTGACCATATCTTTGTTCAAGCCGAGTCCAACAGAGAAAACCAGAACCATGATCAGTTCGTTGCTTCCTATTTGTGCGGGAGGAGTGGGCAGGATATAAGAGAGGTAGATTAATGTATAACCAAAAAGGATTATTGGGAATGGAATCACCTGAGCGAATGCCCGGAACATGAAGAAAAAATACACACTATCAATTAACACAGCGATTATTGTGAGCCCGATAACTGAAGGAAGAATATTTGAGTGGTGCTTGAAAAGGCCAACACCTTCGACAAAAATTTCAATGATCTCAAAGAATTTTGTTTTAAATTTTTTTGGAATAAAGAAGAAAAATTTAGTAAGAATTTTTACCACAAACGGTTTATTCACGGTAGAAATAATAAGTATCCCAACTCCAATGATGAACACAGCGATAAGTAAAAAAATAAGTATAAGGAGAGGTTTTGAGATATTCACTTGCAGCAAGGGAATTAGGGCTATAACAATGAAAATGGAGAAGGAATCAAAAACTTTATCGATAAAAATGGAGGGGAGACTTTTTGAGATCGGAACACCTTTTGTCCTTTTGAGAAAATAACTTTTTGCAAATTCACCCGCTCGGATTGGAATTATGTAGTTGAGAAAATTTCCAGCGATCCAAATAGTAAACGCATTCATAATTTTTATCTTGCAAACTGGGGCAAGAATTTTTTGCCATCGTACCGATCGGATAAAATATGAAAGCAAGTATAAAAATGAGGCAAGAATAACGAAGTGAATTTTAACTTTCTTCAAGTGATTTAATACACTATTAATATCAATGAAGTAAAGCCAGACAGTCAATAAAACAATTCCAACGAGAATTCCAAGGATAATTTTCTTTTTATCGGACATTTTTTCTTCTCCTGTGTTCGGGGTTAGAAAAACCCTTGACGGAAATTGCATTTTCAGGGCATGCTTCATAGCATCTAAGGCAACGCAGACATAATTTATAATTAATTTTTTTCCTCTCAATATCGATAGCATTAGTAGGGCATATTTCCAGACATATACTGCATTTAGTGCATCCAGGTTGAATTACGGGGCGGGTACCGAAATGACCGGTTTTGTACAAAAATGTATTAAAATGCTCTGAAAAAATTCTCTCAAATAGAACATCAATCACATATAAACCCCTGTAAAGAAAATTATAGATCTTACCTGGCTTAGGAAGTTGAAATTTATTGGATTTAAAATTTCCAATAACCTTTATGGAGTCTTTTAAAGGGAAACCTGAAATATGTTTTACTTTGTTAATATCTATACACATAAATTTACAGGCGACCTTATCAACAGCAGTGATATTTTTGCCAGCAAGAAGATAATTTGCTTTTCTTACATTTCCGTAAACAGCACCGTCGCCTTCCATGCAATTAATTGCGTCAATAATTGTTAGTGTAGGTTTTATTACTTTATTCAAATCTATTATTGATTTGTGAATTCCGCGAATATGCATATTACGCTTTGTTTTATCACTACACAAGCCCATCAAATTTTTCATCCCAAGGGTAACCGTTGTAATAACGTGTGTTTTCATTACAGGAATATTTATTATTTTATTTTCCAAGACTGTTTTCGGAACGTTGATATATTTAATAATCTCATAATTTGGCACCTTCACATCAACATAATCGCTTTTAGCAGGAATGATTAATTCAATCTGATTTTTTTGGGCAAATTCTGAAATATTAAGATAATCGAGAACTTGTTTCAATTCATATTCCATGCCGGGTGTTTCGATTAGAGCAGGTTTAGCTCCGATTTTATGTAAATTATCTGCAATGATCTTGATTAGCTCCAGATTTGTTGTAGCTCCGGTTTTGTTTTCTCTTGGCGCAACAAAATTCGGTTTCAATAAAATTTTTTCACCCTTGAAAAACATTTCAGAGAAATTGATTTCATCGAGCATATCTTTAATATCGCTCAAGTGATTAATTTTTTTTACATAAACATCTAACATCTACAATTTCTCTATTTCTTAACAAACAGCATAAATTTATGATGTGCCCAGAAGAATTTTATAAATTTCGGAGCAATACGCTCAAACCAATAATACTTCATCATATTAGCGGGGAAAGCAGTATCTTTGCCGGAATAATAATCAAGAATACAAAGTTTATCTGCCTGTTCCTTTTGTTTCTTTTTCAAAAGGAAACTGAGGTGTAGAGATTCAAGAAATTTCTCTTTATTCATACCGATATCGGGCCATGGCGGGGCATCAATATAATTTTTTTCTATAAGTTTCCAGTTCAATTTCTTCATTGTCTTTATAATATTTTTGGGAATTATATTTTTCTCTTTGAGATGTTTTTCAAGTTCCTGCAGAGATGAATATTTTTGCTGAAGATAGCCGAATCCGGAACGGTTTGGAACGCAAATAAAAATAACTTTTTTAGTTACTCGTGTAAGTTCACTTAAAAATTCATTAAGATCATTCACAAACCACAGAGACGAGAAATTCCATGTGAGATCAAAGGTGTTATTCAGGAATCCAAGCTTTTCAAAGTTTTCCTGAAATAAAAAATCAGCATGAAGCCCGACCTTTTTCCATACATCACGCACAAGTTCGATACGATTCCTGTCATTATCAATAAGATATACATCGAGTCCTTCTTTTGACAGTCCCATCGAGTTAATTCCCGAGATACCCGTGAAGCCAAAAGTTGGAACTTCGAGAACAGTCTCGCACTTATATTTCTGTATGATTTCGTGTAATTTCCTGTTAAGTACAATACGTTCGTAACTGGAACCAAGTCCTTCGTCGGGATTTTCTGTAAAGTATTCTTTCCAATTTTTTAAGATAGGAATTGCCATTAGTTTCCATCCTTCGATTTTGTCTGTTTGTACCAATTAATAACATATTCAAATACCGGTACCGTGTTATGAGGAAGGATATTCAAATCTTTTACTGCAGGAGTAACATCGTAATACCAGTTTTTTGAGATGAGTTCAACACGTGCAGTCCATAATTCATTTTTCAAAATTTTAGAGAAAATAAAAAGAGCGAAATTGGAAAGAAAAGTTGGAAGCTTTTTCCATTTCGGATATCTGGATCCGTGCAATTCATTTTGAATAAAATTCACTAGTTCTTTAATGGAGATTGGGGTTTTATCTGCAATATTGTAAGCACCACCACTTTTTATATCAGTTTTACCAGCTTGAACAAAAGCTTGAATGAGCGTAGAAATATCCACCATGTTTATCATGATATCTTTTGTGGGAAGCATCATAATGCCTTTATCAACAAGTTTAATAAGCGTGTAAGGGAATCCATAATCACCGATGCCATAAGTAATTGATGGACGAATTATTGTAAGGTTCAGACCTTCTGGTACAAGCTCTTGTAATTTTTTTTCTGCTTCGATTTTTGTATAATGATAGTAGTTATCATTTTGGCGCTCGGTGCACTCATTTGGTGGTAATTCTTTAGGGATCGCTCCGAATATTCCAACCGAACTGCAAAAAATCATCTTGCATTTATGTCGAATGCATTCATGAGCGATATTGAGGGTTGCATTTACGTTTGTTTCGTAATAATCAGCCCTTGGAAAATCTCTGCCACCTCTAATTGCAGCGATATGATAAACAAGATCGATTTTATGTTTCTTAAAAACGGACTGAATAAAATCCTTATCTGTAATATCGCCGAGAACGCATAAAACTTTATTCTTTTGAAAGAATTTATATCGTTCGGTATCTGTATTTTCTCTAATAAGTGCAGTGATCGAGTGTTCTTTTTCCTCGATCAGTTTTCTGCAGAGCTCACTCCCGATAAAGCCCGTGATACCGGTGATCAAAATATGCAACGACTACCACCTTTGCTATTTGAGGATTTTTTTGATAATAATAAGTTGCCATGAACCTATTGGGGATTAGTCTTGTCAATTGTGAATACACATTTATTACAATTTAAAAATGGATTTCAGTTTATTTTTAAGCGATCCGGTTTTTTTTCTTTCCTCAAAATAGCCATCAAAATTGTGAATTAGGGGTTCATTATGAAGAATCCTTTTAGGATTTTCATAAAAAAGAATCTCTGCAATTTCTTTAGACTGATTTGAGGCGACAAAATCATAAGCATCTTTCATAAGTATTGGGCGTTTTTTCAGACCGTGTACATCCGAAGCAATAACGTGAACACAACCGATATTGAGCATTTCTAATGCAAGGTTTCTCACTGCGTTTCCATACACTCCAAAAATGCTTCCGCTATTCATTTGAATATATATTTCTCTATTTACGATTTTGAGCAGGTAATCGATATCGTTCATGAAGGGGGAAAATCTCTCTGCATGCGCTAGAATTGGTAGAAATCCATCCTGCTGAAAATTAAAAAGGATCTCCTCAAAATTATCCGGAAAACGCTGCAGTTCAGTTTCAATAAGTATATAATTGCTGTTTGCAAGTGTGAGGTTTTCGTTTTTTACTTTGCTGACCACGTCGGGTTCGCAATAGAGTTCTGCACCGGGATGGATTTTAATACTAAGTTCCCGTTCCTCAATAAGAACTTGTACTTCAATAAGCTTTCTGTCAATTATACTGCGAGTATTTTCATAGACACCGGAAATGATATGCGGTGTGGCGACAAGTTCTGTTACTCCCTGATTTGCAAGTGCTTGTAATATCTCAAAGCTCTCGAATATATCCTGTGCTCCGTCATCGATTCCCGGGAGTACATGTGTGTGAATATCTATCATTTTAACTATGAATGGATTGAGTCTGCAAATTCTTTTATAAGATCGGTCTGATTGTTCTTTTCAATGGCAGTACCGATCACGATAAAATCTGCGCCCGCAGATACTTTTTCTCCGGCTTCTTCGGGGGTTCTTATGCCGCCACCGATGATTAGTGGAATAGAAATATTTTTTTTAACTTTCTTGATCATGTCTGTTGGTACTGACTGTTTTGCTCCGCTTCCAGCATCAAAAAAGATAACCTTCATGCCAAGATATTGAGCAGCCAGTGCATGCGAAACTGCAATGTCATGTTTAGTTCTGGGGATTGGCAGACTATTGCTCATAAACTGTACAGAAGTAAGGGAACCGGATTCTATCAGAAAGTAACCGGTGGGAATTGCTTCAACCCCATATTTTTTGATGAGAGGTGCGGTCCGAACCTGCTCTCCGATAAGCAATTGTGGATTCCTGCTGCTCATCATACTGAGGAAAAGGATCGCATCGGCATAGGGAGAGACAAAATTGAAGATTCCGGGAAACACGAGCACCGGTATTGTTACTTGTTCTTTTATGATCCTTACGGTTTCATCGAAATTATCTTTGATCATCAAGCTGCCGCCAACAAGAATCACGTCAACACCATTAAGCTGGCATTTTTCAGCAAGCTTTGCCGATTCTTCCGGCTCTTGTTTGTCAGGATCAATAAGACAGAAGAAGCCGGCTTTTTTCTCACTCTTAATTGAATACAAAAATTGTAACATGTTATCTTTCATTGTGCTACCCATAAAATAACTAAAAATATTAGCATATGTACTTTCATAAAACTTTCCGAATATTTAGCTGTTTTAGTAGTTGTCTTAATTAAAAGTATTATCAAGTCAATTATAAGCATAAATACGATTACAATCAATAATAATATAAAGAATGTTGAAGAATAAAATTTCGGATAACCCCAAATAATTGTTGCTGTGAATCCTATCCAGAAAAGCAGTGAGAGCAGAAGAGTTTTTTTGTCACCCCACAAAAGCGGAAGGGTTTTTGCGCCAGCAGATCTGTCGCCATTTTTATCTTCGATATCCTTAACGAGTTCTCTTATCATAGTATAGAAAAACGCACAGAGTGCTACAAAGAATGCGTTTCTGAGATTATGGGTAATAAAGCTGCCGAAAATAAAAGTTGATGAAGTAACATAGGCGACAAGCAGATTTCCCCAGAAATGTATTCTTTTACTTTTCATTGCGTAAACATATAGCAGAAACGAATTGAAAGCAGCGATCGCGATCATCCACAGATTTCGTAAAAATATACTAATAATTATTCCCGAAATAAAGAGACAGATCGCATAATATTTTGCCCTTGTGGGAGAAATCATACCTGAAGGTAAAACTCTTTCTTTACGATTAACCATATCGATTGAATAGTCGTAATAATCATTTATCACATAACCTCCTCCTGAGATAAGTGCTGCTGCAATGCCTGCAAGAAGGGGATAAAAGATCGGATATGCTGCCACTTTGTAGTAGGCGCCGAAGAGAACAGCGATCAAAACAAACAGAAAATTCAGCGGTCTGAGGATGCGAATATATGCCCGAATGCTTTGTATCACTAGGGGATTCTATCATGAATGCGTTCTACAATTTCCAGGAGAACTTGATTATTTGGAATATATTTAATGATATTCTGTGCATCTTGGATGAGTTTTAGAGCTTGTCGCTTTGATTCTTCAATGCCAAGAAGCGTAGGATATGTGACTTTCTCATTGCGCTGATCTTCACCAGATTCCTTGTCCAGCAGGTCGTCTGCTCCAACTTCATCGAGGATATCATCTATAACCTGATACGCAAGTCCGATATTCAGTGCAAAGTCACTCAACGCATTGGTGATCTGATCTGTGGCATTTGCCAAAATACAAGCGCAACGCTCTGCTGCACGGAGAAGGGCACCGGTTTTTTTGAGGTGAATATCTCTCAGGATATGCAGTTTAACTCTTTTTTGCGAAGAAGTAATATCAACCACCTGTCCGCCGATCATGCCTCTTGTGGATGCAGCTTCGATGAGCTCTTCAAGGCATTGGATCGCTTTTTTGCTGTTGCGAAGCTTGAGAACTGTCTCGAATCCCTTTGTCATGAGCGCATCGCCTGTGAGTACTGCAATTGCATTACCGAATTTTTTATGACAGCTTGACTTTCCGCGTCGTTCATCAGCGTTATCAATAAAAGGTAGATCGTCATGGACAAGCGAAGCAGTATGCAGCATTTCAATCGCACAGGCAACTGGAAGTACCTGCTGTATAGTCCTTTTATCACGTCTGTTCACAAGCATCTCATAGGTCGCCAGCATCAATGTGGGACGTAAACGTTTTCCTCCAGCCAACACAGAATATCTCATTGCACGATGAATTATCTCCGGTTTTGTGTTATCAGAATCGAGATATTTCGCAAGAGATTTATTGATAAGATCTCTTCTGTTTTCAAAATATTTATCTATAATCAACAATCCTCCTAATATTAGGAACTTATTGAAATGTGTATAAGTTGAAATTTCTTGTCAAATTTTCCAGAATCATTTGGCATTTAGGTTCCTTTATAAAAGCGAAATGGGGTCGATATCAATCTGCATTTTTATATAGTTTGGAGTTTTCACATTACTTTGTAACCATTCAAAAAATCGGTTAATTTCTTGCTGATGTTCGGCTTTTATCAATATATGATAACGATACTGTTTTCTGATTTTGCTTATAGGTGCAGGTGTCGGGCTGAGAATAATAAGTTTATATTTTTGGGGATATCCGGCGACCTTTCTTTTCACCACATCCATATATGAACGAAGCTGCTCTTCGTTATTTAGCATAAACAGTATTCGGGCTAGTTTGGTAGATGGAGGATAGTGAAGCTCCTGCCGGAGATGAAGTTCATATTCGTAGAAACCTATAAAGTTCTGCTTCTGGGCATATTGAATGCTGTAGTGTTTGGGATTAAAGGTTTGAACGATCACCTCGCCTTTTTTTTCACTGCGTCCTGCTCGTCCTGCAACTTGAATGATATGCTGAAAATTTCGCTCCGATGCTCTGAAATCAGGAAGATTGAGATTCACATCTGCTGGTCGGGAAAAGGAATTGCAGATTCTGCTCGATCTTCTCGGTGCCAGGTGAGCCAAAATTAAAGATATATCCTCCGCATTCTGGGCAAGTGCGCGGCATGGAGCGTTCATATCCGCAGTAATGACACATAATCTTTTTATTTCTGGAATGATAGGTCATGCTGATATTACAATCCCTGCATTGCAACACATGACCGCATTTTACGCACTGCACGTAGGATGCATATCCTCTGCGATTTTGAAAGAGAAGTATCTGCTCCTTTTTATTGAGCCGATCTTCGATCTTATTTTTGAGAATCTTAGAAAAAATTTCTGTGTGATCTTCCTCTTGCCGCATATCAACTATTGTTAGATTAGGAAGTATTTGATTCTTCACTCTTTTGCTCATGGTAAGAAGAGAATATTTTTTGTTTTGAGTATTATAATATGACTCAAGATAAGGAGTTGCGGTTCCCAGAAGAACGACTGCATTATTCATTTTTCCTCTAAGAACTGCCATATCACGCGCATTATAAAGAGGTGGTCGCTCATGCTGTTTGTAGGTATTTTCGTGCTCTTCATCCACAATAATAAGCCCAAGATTTTCAAGCGGAGCAAAGAGCGCACTTCGCGGACCAATAGCTATCTTTCTTTCACCTTTTTTCAGAAGGTTCCAGTAATGCAAGCGTTCTCTGTCACTGAGCTTGCTGTGCAGCACTGCAATGATGTCCCCGAAGTGGGAATAAAATCTCTCAACTGTTTGTGGAGTTAAAGAGATTTCAGGGATGAGAATTATTGCTGTTTTCCCATAAGAAAGTGCTTTTTTCATCGCACGAATATAGACTTCGGTTTTGCCGCTTGAAGTTACTCCATGGAGAAGAAAGGTGTGAAAATTCTGCTCATCTAGTAGGGCTTCAATTTTTTCTAAGACTTCAGTTTGTTCCTCTGTAAGCTCGAAAGTAACAGGTTTGCGCTGTGCAATATTTGAAAAAATATCCGGATGAATTTCTTTCTTATAAATCTCAATGAGATTTTTCTCTTTTAGTTTATTAATGATGCTGTAAGAAAATTTTTTCGAAATGTCTGCCATGAAGATCGGTTCAGGCTGGTTTTGTAGATAATTCCAAAGTTCCTGCTGCTTTGGGCTGAGAGATTCATCAGATGAGTCTGAAATAAGCTTAACGCAATTCACGACTTTTTTCTGAATTTTTCTCTTATATTGACGCTCGATCTCGATCAATCCCTGCTCCCCCATTTCGAGGAGATTTTTATACAGAGGAGAAATTTTTGATTTTTTCAAATCTTCTATTGTGCAGGCATCACCATTTTTCTCTATATATTTGATGATTTTCAGGAAGTTTATGTTTTCAGATTTAGGATTTTTCAACACGATTTTTTGAATTGTATTTACATTTATACCTGCGGGCAGCATTGCTTTGAAGACAAGTCCGATGGGGCAGTGATAATATTTTGAAATCCATTGTGCAAAGGTGAAAAGCTCTTTGTTTATGAGCGGTTTTTCGTCGATAATTTCATGAATTTCTTTTATCTTTGCTTCATCGTAAGCAGGTTTCTCGGGCAGTCCAATAATGATTCCTGTCTGAGTTCGGTAATTGAAATCCACAATCACACGCTGCCCGATCTTAGGTGAAACATTCTTAGGATAGGAATAAGTAAATGTTTCCTGAATATTAATTGGCAGAGCAACTTCGATATAATTTTTCATAATTTATTTACATAAAATAATTTATTTGCAATTTTGAGCCATGAATAATAAGGAATTAGCAACGAGTAATGGCTATACCATAATCGAGCGGAATTATCACTCACCATATGGAGAGATCGATATTATCTGTAGCCGAAACGGAGATCTCATTTTTGTAGAAGTCAAGGCACGAAGATCGCATTCCTTTGGAGAGCCATTGGAAGCTGTCACGGAAAGCAAAAGGCAAAAGATCATTAAAACTGCTTATCATTATCTCGCAAAAAAAGACATTGAAATGCCTGTTAGGTTTGATATTATTACACTTGATTATAA
>MVCT01000043.1 GCA_002049945.1 Candidatus Cloacimonas sp. 4484_140 | reverse complement strand
AAAATTGAAAATAACTTATCATCCTCTTAGGAGAAATAAAATGAATAAATTTCTTACAACTTTATTAGCAGTTCTTCTGCTTGTATCCTTTTCGTCTGCACTCTACGCTTATGATGACGACACAGAGGTCCTGCTTGAGACAATTGGCGCTTTATCGGCTCAGGACTTGTACCTCACCTATAGCTCGATCGGCTCAACCATTGATGCATGGTGTTTTGAAGCATACACAGACGAGGAAACGGTTGATATGCTCCTGGAATTTGTCAGCATGTGCGAAGCAGTATCAGATCAGCTTACTATCCTTCTTCATTCGGATATTATGAATAGTGAAGATATTGCCTTTGTATCAGAAATTGTCGATGCTTTCGGCATTCTTATCGATGAAGGAGAAGCAGCAATCAATTTTATTGAAACCGGTGAAGAAAGTTATCTTGATCGTTTTGAGGTTAAACGCAATAAAGCGTGGGACAAGATCGCAGATTTGCTTGATTTAGAGTAAGTAATTAGTGTTCCAACTCGTCTAAACCGAGACAAAAGAGAATATCACCCACCGTCTTCGCTTCGCTGCTCCGTGATAGAAAGAACGTAGAGCCACACGTCTTCACTGCGCTTTAAGCTTCTCGCTTCACGCTCCCCCCTTTTCACTCTCTTGTCACGCCGTAATGTAATGAAGGCGGATCATTCTTCTCTTTTCTCTTTTCGCTCCTCGCTCTACGCTCCACGCTCCACGCTCCACGCTCCACGCTCCACGCTCCACGCTCTCTGGAATTGCTATATCTATGAAAAATTTGATGGTCTCCAAAATAATGAATCTAAATTTATTGACAAACTTTTCAGTTTTTTTCGTTTGGAAAAACCTATATCAAAAATAATGAAAGGAGTAGGTATGAAAAAAGGACTATTAGTTCTCTTTCTAATTTCTATCTTCACAGTATCTTCACTCTTTGCCAATGGTCTTAGCTTAAACAGCATAGGTGCCAGAGCATTAGGAATGGGTGGAGCAATGGTGGGTCTTGCAGATGACCCCACTGCAATCTATTGGAATCCCGCAGGATTAGCAGGTCAAAATTCCTCACTATATTTCTTTGCCACAGATATTATTCCCTTTGGCACGTACAAAGCAACATCAGTGGATTATGGATATGACCCCCCTCCAGTTTTCACAATTGATGCAAAAACTAAAACAAATCATTATCTTAGCCCAAATCTCTTCGCAAACTACAGTATGGGCAACCTTGCCCTTGGGCTGGGTGTCTTTGTTCCCGCAGGTCTCGGTGCCGAATATAATGGAGATGATTTAATTCCTATCTCTGGAGGTTCACTTGAATGGATGTCTAAGATCGCTGTAATAAACATTGCACCTACAATCGCGTACAAGATCAACGATATATTCTCTCTTGGTGTAACAGGTAATATTTTCTATGGTACGTTTGATATGAAGAGACCTTCCACCTATACGGATTCTACCGGTCTTCACGGAGTTCAATATACAGAGTCTTCAACCGGTACTGGTTTTGGCGTTTCAGGTGGATTGCTTTGCAAATTGTCAGAAATGATCCAGTTCGGTGTGAGTGCTCGTACAGAAATCAAAGTCACCATGAGCGGTGAAGCTGAAAATGCACTCATGGTTGCTCAGGGTGGTCCTGCCACCAGTGATTTTGATCGTGATGTTGCCTGGCCTCTTTGGGCTGCTTTTGGTATTGCGGTAAAACCTATGGAGAATCTTACAATCACTGCTGATGCACAATACAGTCAGTGGGCTAAAAGTGAAGATTCATTCAAAACAGAATTCAAAGATCCTGTTTGGAAAGCTGTAACTGCTGCTACAGGTGATGATACTTTTGTGCTAGATTGGAAAGATTGTACTCAAATTCGTCTGGGTCTTGAATACATGGCGAGTGAAAAATTAGCTCTTCGTGCAGGATATTACTATGATCCTGCACCAGCACCAGACGAAACACTTACTATTCTTTTCCCCTCTTCGACTAACAATGTTGTAACTGCCGGTTTGGGCTTCTGTGTGGGTAAATTCGATATCGACTTCGGTCTTGAATATCTCATGGGTAAAGAGCGTGACATAACTCTATCTACCCATAATATGCCTGGAAAACATAAACTCGATGTTTTTGCTTTCAGTATTGCATGTGAGATACCACTAAATTAAATTTAAACAATTCTTTCTCTACGGCTCGGGTTCCATCTCGAGCCGTTTTTTTTGACAAAAATTATTTGACTTATCTAAGTGGTTTTAAACTAGTAAACAAAATGGGAACTAAGCTAAAAGGATAATTCTGATGAGCGTAATTATGTGGAGATATGATGAGAACATCACCTTACGCGAGCATATTTAGACGATTTGCGGCATTTTTACTTGATCTGCCCTTCATGATAGTACTATACTATGTATGCGGTTCTATCTGTATCTTCTTCGAGGAAGGATGGGGTTTCATATTTGATACTTACATTATAATGTATATCATTATGATCATTGTTTATTTCTGTGCGTTTGAAAGTTCTCCCATGCAGGGATCTTTGGGGAAAGCGCTCATCGGTATAAAGATTCAAAACAGTCATGACGATTCCAGAATTACTTTCATGACCGCTCTTGTACGATTTTTTGCAAAAATTGTTTCAATACTACTTGGCGGATTCGGAATACTGCTAATCATCTTCACAAAAAAACATCAGGGATTACATGACCTGATCGCCGGAACAGTTGTTGTGAAAGAGGAATAAAAAACTCGGCTCAAGAAATTCTCAAGCCGAGTTTTACAAACTTTTTATAATGATATTTACTGCACTTGCTCCACAGCCCACTTTAACGCATCCTGAAGCATTTCCTGATCAGGAGATTTGATAAAACCATTCTCAGTAAGTGATGTGGTGAGATTTCGTGCATATTCAATATCTTTTTTTGCTATATTGAACGCCTCTTCGCGAGTCATTGTAATTCTGGCAACACCATCTTTGATCGCCTGCATTGCAACATCAGCAGCTTCTTCAGGGAAGACATTTGCTTCATCCATTGTAGGAACAATATTTTCCGGATCGATACCGCGTTTTTCTGCATAATTTGCCAGAGAATAGGCAGCAGCAATAGCCATCTCATCTGTAACTTTCTTTGCACGAACAATGAGAGCCCCTTTTAAAATACCCGGGAATCCAATTGAATTATTTACCTGGTTCGGAAAATCACCGCGCCCAGTAGCAACGATGAATGCTCCAGCTTCTTTGGCTGCATAAGGATAGATTTCCGGTACAGGATTTGCACAGGTAAAGACAATTGATTTATCAGCCATCGAGCTTATCCACTCTGGCTTTACTGTATCCGGACCTGGTTTGGAAAGAGCAATAAGCACATCAGCGTCCTTACATGCTTCTGCAAAATCATTGATCCTATCAGGATTTGTTTTTTCGCAGAGTTCCCACTTGCGGTAGAAGCGTTTATCGGCTTTGATGTCTTCTCTACCTGTATGCAGTCCGCCCTTGGAATCAAACATAATTATCTTTTTGGGATCGCCGCCAGCAGCAAGAATTATTCGGGCGATCGTGGTATTTGCTGCACCGGCGCCAAGCATAGTAATGCGCACATCTCCGATCTTCTTATCTGCAAGTTTTAGTGCATTAATAAGTCCTGCAAGTGTTACGCATGCAGTACCCTGAGCATCGTCATGCCATACTGGTATATCGCATTCTTCACGAAGAGTATCCAGCACTTTATAACAATTGGGCTGAGAAATATCTTCGAGATTGATCGCTCCAAAACTGGGCTGGCACATCTTCACAAATTCAATGATCTTGTCAGGATCGTGCTCACCTTTATCATTATAACTATCCACACAAAGTGCAACAGCATCCACACCACCGAGATATTTCATAAGAAATGCTTTTCCTTCCATAACTCCGAGACCTCCCGGAGGAGTACAGTCACCATCTCCCAGCACACGTGTTGAGTCACTCACCACAGCAACGAAATTACCCCTGTTTGAAAGTTCAAAAGAAGTATCATTATCATCACGAATGGTAGTTGATATCTTTGACACGCCCGGGGTGTACCAAACGTTGAACCAGTTGAAGCCAAAAACTGCTGCTTTCGGCACAGTCTGGATCTTTCCACTGTAAAAACGATGGGCTAATGCAGCCAGCTTTTTCAAAAATAAAGTTTTCGCTCGAGCTTTCTGTTCTTCGGTGAATTCATCAGGAAAAACTTCATCCAGATTCTTCAATGAGAGTTCGACTTTTTTCATCTGTTTTTTCCTCCACAAATATATTTGTGTATTATTATTGCATTCTCTTTCCGCGTTTAAAGTTAGCTCCTCCCTGATTGGGATCATATTTTTCTACGAGAGAGATCGTGTCACCTTCTGCAACACCTTTAAGAATTTCTACTTTTTGCAGATCATTAATGCCGGTTTTCACAATTTCGGATGTAATAAGCGTATCGGATTTCACCACATACACTATGTCGTTTCCATTTTCATCCTGAAATATTGCCTGTATGGGAATTGTTACAACGCTCTTCCTTGTTTTTCCGATAATGGTCACATTGGCACTCATGCCGGGTCGAATTTCTTTCAAGTTATCTTCGATCGAGATCTTCACCTGAAACGTTCGGATGTTATTGTTCGAAATCGTTGCCATCGGTGAAATATGTGTGATCTTTCCACCATATTTATTATCCGGGAATGCATCGATAGTAATTTTGGCTACTCTACCGAGAGAGATCTTACCAATGTCAACTTCATTAATATCTGTGAGAATGATCATCCGAGAAAGGTCTGCAATAGTAATAAGCACTGTTCCGCCGGAATAGGATTCGCTGGAAACGACCATCTCTCCCTCTTCTACATTTTTATGTATGATCATGCCGGAAGCAGGAGCTGTAACTCTCAGATTTGTTTCTTGAATTCCTATCTCTTCGACTAACTGATGTTGCTCTAAGGCAGAATCGTAGCTGATCTGCGCTAATTTAAGGGCATTCTGTGCATCACGCCATTCCTTATCAGAAATTAGGTTTTTCTCGTAAAGCTCCCTGCTGGATTCACGATCTTTTTGGGCATTTTCAAGATTGATCTCAGTTGTTTTCAGATTGCTTTTTATTCGTGAAAGGGTCTGCGCCTGCGCCATATCCGGCTCAATTTCTGCAATGATATCACCCTCCTGAATATACTGTCCTTCCTCGATGAACATTTTGACAATGCGTCCGCTCAGCTTTGATTTCACATTCACTTCTTTAACAGGGCGTATCTCCCCTACTTCATCAAGCACAATTGAGATATCATCGATCTTAGCAACTGCTGTTGGGGTTTTCTTGTCACCTTCTTGCTGGGTAGTCTTCTTTTTACCTGTCACAGACACTACAACCACTACAATTACAACGACTACGATTATGATCCATATAAATTTTTTCATACTTACCTTCCTTAATATCTATTTAATAATTTATCATTTGTGATCAAATGAATATTTTCATGAGCCATAATAAGTGAATAATACTGGCTTATCCTGGAGCTCATACTCTTGAAACGTTCCTGGCGAGCATTTTCAAGTTCAGTCAGACTTGCCTGCCCGAGACGGTATTTCTCGTTCACAAGGTTGAAATGCATTTCAGACAGGTTTTCCTGTTTTTTTGCAAGCTCATAGCTCTGCTGAAGCTGGTTGAAGTTTTTCACTGCCTGCACAAAATCCTGCTGCTCTTCCTTTTTCTTATGCTCATACAGAAGTTTGGTCTGCTTATAACTATAGTGTGAAGTCCTGTTCTCAGGAAGATTCGTCAATGGATTGAGCAATGGGTAGGAAAGTGCCAGCGTGTATTGAACAGGTGAACTTTTGGCATCAAAATCAAATAGTCCACCCTTTTCCCAACCGAGTGATTTATTCACAGAAAAACTCAGAGTAGGTATGAATTCCAGCCAATTCTGCACATAATTCAGCTTGGACTGTTTCATGCTTTCTTTATAGGAATTTACCGTAAGATTTTTATCAATATCCAGATCAAATGTCGGATCTGCGGTAAAAACATAATCGAGCTCTGCAAAAGTGTAGCTCTCATCATAATCGATGCTCAGCAGAAAGCACAGATCCATTTTGCTGTTCTCATAGTCATAATCGGATTTCAGAGAGTCGATCTGGGCACGTGAAAGATCGATTTCTGCCTGCTTCATATCAAGCTCGGATACCTTGCCGTAACTTCTCAGAGTTTTTGTTTCATCATAATTCATCTTTGCGATGTTCAGCGCCATCTTAGAAACATCATTTAGTTTTTCTTGAAGGAGCACATTCAGATAGGATGAGATGATATTATAAATAAGATTTTTTCTAGTGATCTCAAGATCGATCTTACTTTTCTTTAGAGATGAAAGACCATTTGTGATTTTGAAGTAACGATAGTCGTCACTGTAAATGGTTTCGGAAATGCTTATATTACCGGATTTGGTGGTTGAATTTGAAGTTTTTGTCTGGGAAATGGAATAGTTCGCACTTGGCAGAATGTCGAGGAACGATGAGTAGAGACTTTGCTTTGATTTCTTCAATGTGTAGGTTTGGTTTGTGATGTCATAGGAATTCTCCAGCCCGATCTGGATGACCTTATCAATGTTAAAGGTTTCTGCATACACATTGCCTGCACATAATAGTATTAGTGCACAAATGAATATTTTTTTCACGAAGACCTCTCTATTTTTCATTTAGAAGATTATGAGCAAAATAAGATTTAATAAACCAAATAGCAATCCGAAAGAAGCCCCTATGATGACTAATGGTTTTGTGAGATGATATTTTGCTTTATCTTCAATAAATTTTATGTTTTTATCTGATATAAGTTCGAATATTTTTTCTTTAATTTCATATCTTTCAGCAAGATTTGGAATGAAGTTGCGGAACAATTCTTTTAATAAATGATCTGTTACAACCTGTACAAAGGATAGGACCGGCTTTTGGATAAAGTGCGGAAGCTTCAGCAGAGATGCTTGCTCTTCTGTCCATTTCTGAATCATCTCATAGGTGGTTCGAATGAATTCTTCTTTCTTCACATTCACCGCACCACCCGGGAAGCGTTCTATATATGTTTCATATTTTTCAGCAAGTATTTTTGCAAGTTTATTTCTGAAGAATATAAGAACTCCAACGATTGGAATTTCTTTCCCGAATAGTTTTGGTTTCTTTCTCGGATGAAAGACGATAAGAAGGAGAAAATAGAAAAATCCTATTCCCCAGAGAATATTAAGAATAAAAATTATTATTATCAAATACCAGGGCATCAGAAACCTCTACCTACTCCTCCCCCTCCACTCATGCCTCCTCCGAAGCCGCCGAAACCACCAAAACCGCCACTACCACTGCTCCAGCTGCCGCCCGAGCTTCGTCCGCCACCCATTCCACCAAGAAGCAGGAATGGCAAAAATCCCATGCGTCCCCCGAATATCAGCATGAGAACAATAAAACCAATAATGAATTTGATGATACTTCTGGCGCTTGCTTTACCACCAACTTGATATGATCCTTCGGGAACTCCATCGAACTGTACTCCATAATGCTTTCCTATTACGGAAGCAAGGGCAAGATACCCCTGAAGTACACCTTGATCCCAATTATTATTTCTGAGGTAAGGAACCATATAAGTATCTGCGATCTCGCCGGTAAGTCCGTCCGTGATGAAACCTTCAGCACCATAGCCGACTTCTATCTTCAGCTTGCGCTCCTCGACTGCAATAAGAATAAGACAGCCCTCATCATCCTTGCTGCCAACACCCCATTTTTCATACAATTTATTTGCGTATGTGTAATATTCTTCACCTTGCAGATCCTTCACAACTGCAACTGCAAGTTCAAATCCTGTTTTCTGTTTTATTTCGAGTGCAAGATTGTTCAACTGGCGCACTGTGTTACTGGAGAGCACACCTGCAAAATCGTTCACCCACTGTTTGGGAGTGGGATAGGTTACTTTTGCAATGAGCAGGAAAGGTATGACAACGAGTATTCCGATGACGAGAAATATTCTTTTTTTCATATAAATTTAACTATGAGTCCACTCTAAAAAGTTCAATTTAAGAAATCGTGAAACCGTTGAAA
>MVCT01000042.1 GCA_002049945.1 Candidatus Cloacimonas sp. 4484_140 | reverse complement strand
TCGCGGTATGAGTGGAGCTTTCATTGCAAGCTGTAATGATCCGAATGCGATATTCTACAATCCAGGAGCACTCGCATCTGCCGAACAGGGAATTTCCCTTGGCTATGGGCGGCTTTTCAATAATAGTTTTCAAATTCTCATGTCCGGTGCTCTTGCGTATCGGCTACCGAGGATCGGAACGATCTCTCTCGGAATGCAGTCAATGGATGTCGAATCTGAAGGATATAAACTTCAGCAGGAAAGCACTTATTCTCTTGCCCATTCCTTCCTTCTTATTGGAGATGTGCATTCAAAACTCTATGTAGGATATGGTGTGAATCTTTATTATCTCAGCTTTGGTGAAACAGTTGGCGGACTGGACCCGGGAAATCAAACGACCTATGGTGTCAATCTCGGAGCACTTGCCACACTTCATCAAAGAACTCATATTGCCTTTGCTGTAAAGAATCTGAACAATCCTTCCATGGGCTCAGATCAAACTTTTGATCTTCCGCAGCATCTTGCTCTTGGTATTGCCTACGAACCCTATGATGGTGTGATAACAGAAGTCGATCTGTCTCAAAAACTCGGAGAAGAAACTAAAATACAAGCAGGTATTGAGTTCGAGGTTATGGATAATTTCTGGCTGCGTACAGGCGTATCTACCTACCCGAATAGTATCTCCGGCGGATTCGGTCTCCTATTCAAGGGAATAAAGATCGATTATGGCTTTAGCTCTCATCCCGTTCTTCCGATCACACATCAATTCTCTATCGGCTACCAATTTTAATTATTTCACTATAACGAGGTACCTATGAAAAAAAATACTCAGGACGAAAAAGGCAATCATTCTTTTGTCATCAAAAGTTTTATTAAGCTGTTTTTTAACTTCCTTAACCATGTAGTGAAAGACTGGGAAAATAAATTCAGCAACAGGGGTTACAAAGAACTCTCACAAAAATATGATGTGATCGAAAAAAAGGTTTTTAAAGATATTCATGATTTAAGGAATAAGATCGAAAAGCTCACAGTGCGGATCTTCTGGCTCAATCTCTTTGCAGCACTACTTTTCTGCTGTACGGTCATCGAACTTATTCTAATAATTAAATTGGGTTAATATGCAAAAAGTAATATTAATTTTTAGTTTATTGTTTGTCCTCATTGCAGGAACGCTCTGTGCAAGCCCGGACCAGTTAGACCTCAATAAGGCAACTTACAAGCAGATACATGCACTTCCGATCACTCCTCAGCAAGCAGAAGATATCTATTATTACAGAAATTACATAAACTTTTTCCAATCTGTATATGACCTTCTTAATATAGACAGCATTGATCAGGACACTTTTTTGAAGATCAAACCTCTTGTTAAGATCGTGCCCTATGGCGTTTATGACGAACGAGCACAGCGAAGAGATCAAATTTATTATCTTATTCGTCGTCTTGCAATGGATGAAGGTTCTTCGGAAGCAGTTTCCGATCTCTGGGAAGATATGCTCATGTCCCCGATCAACATCAACACTGCGACTTATCAAGACCTGCTGAACATGCCGATCGTTAATCCCACTGATGTGCGCGCAATCCTTCGTCAGAGAAAGCTCAGTGATTTTCAGGATTATCGAGGTATGAGAAATGCTCCTGGACTCACTCATTATGGAGCAACTAATCTTCGTCATTATGTATCCTATAAACCACCTGAACTTGAAGGCAAATGGAATTTCAACTACCGCTTCAAATTCAATAATAATCCATTCTCGGAAGATGTCGAAGAAATACTGCGTGAAAGCTTTGTTCCGGACAGTCTTAATGAGAAATTTTCTATGTGGGGCAGATATGATCTTGATAATGCCTCTCCTGAAATTTCACATAAATTCAGAGCAAGAATGGAAGACTGGTTCAATCTTGAAATCGGCGCACTGCTGTTCTTCAAAAAGGGCGAGGAAAGAGATCTTAATATATTCAAGGAGAACAATCAACTATCCGAAGCGCTCGCTGAGAATTCTAAATATGCCGCAAGCATCGATCTGAAACCTGCAAACCTGAAAGTGGTACTCGGTAATTACAGGGCGACCTGGGGTGAAGGTCTTGTCATGGAAAATACCGATCTATTTGAACCCCGCAGATCTGGATATAGTTTTTCCAAACGCGTTCGGGGAATTTTCCCTGATCTCTCCCCCTCAGAAGAATTTGCACTCAAGGGCGCTGCAGTGGAGTATGGAAACAGCTTCATGAATGCATCTTTATTCCTCTCTGATGATAAGAAAGATGTGGTCATCTGGGACAGCAATCATGATGGCAAATTAGATGATGACGATGATATTTTTTATTATATCGTTTCGTCACCCCGCTTCACAAATGAGCAGCTCGAGAGTGCTGAAGCTCTTTTCAACGAATATCGTCCGAATCTCTCTCCCCATCCACTTCCTAAGATCGATATGGCACCAAGAAGAGATGCGCTTCGCGAAACAATGGTGGGTGGACATTTGCAATTCGATCCTTTCATCGGCACTCATTTCGGCGTCACAGCTTATGAAGCAAAATATGACCGTTATTTCAGTATTGCAGACTATGCAGGTCTCGATGAATACCTTATATATGACAGCTATTATTATAAGAAATTAGATATAAATGATTCAGAAATTTCCGGTCTCTATTCTACAGAGACAGATACATACCGCAGAAATTATCGAAGAGTGTATGGTTTTGACTGGCAGGCAACACTTGATAATGTAACCTTCCAGGGTGAGTATGCAGAGCTCGAAGTTGACGGAAAACCTTTTGCTCTTGGAGATGATCCAGGTGCGTTGGTCGCAAGTGCGTATTTCAATTATGCAAATCTCAATTTTTTGATGCTGTACCGAGACTACGATCTTGAATTTGATAATCCCTATGCGCGCCCATTTGCAGAGCATGAACGTTTTGACGGTACTATCCTTGAGAAACAGTATTATTTGAAAAATCCTCTAATTTCCGAGATGTATTGTAACTCCCCGTGGTCACAGCCCGAAAAAGGTTTGTACATCGAGACTCGATACAAGTTTCTTCGTGAGCTTACTCTTACAAAAGCATATCTCGATATGTGGGAACGTAAGAGTGATGGCAGAAAGAGTGTGCGTTTCCAGGGAGAGCTTGAATACAGACCAATTTATCAAATCGCTATGCGCCTGAAGCAGAAGTTGCAGACCAACGGTTCAGAGGATTTCTTCACGCGAGCAGTTTCAAAAACCAGTGAAACTACCTGCTTATTCAGAACATATCTTACCAATCGTGATAGACTTGAATTGGAATACCGATACACAAAAGTATGGATGGCACCCTATACGAATCTCACAAATTCTGCTGAACCCGGACAAACCAATATTATCCCAACTGCAAATGTGCTGATCCATGGAGATATGATCTGCGTGAATTATCAGCATAATTTCACTGATTATTTCCGCATGGAAGGTTCTTTCCTCTTCTGGAACGGGCACGGTGTAAGCCATTGGGATTGGGAAGACATGGAAATCGATTTTATGGGAAGCCAGGGAATGAAGTTCTGGTTTAACCTGTATAATCGGATATCAAACAGTCTGGCAATATCATTTAAATATAAAGTGAAACATTATCAGGACGACGAACTCTATCTTCGCAAATACAATGAGCCGATTTCCGGTATTAATTATGTTGCCCAAACAAAGCATAAAGAAAGCTCCATTAGGGTACAACTCGACTGGACGTTTTAATGGAAATACAAAAAGAAATAGCACGCAAAGAAATGGAACGCAGATTAACGCTGATGCAACAGATTTACCCCGTGAAATCCTGCAAAGCAGGAACAGTCCCGATACGATATATCGGGATTATTTCACAGGGTGAACACTGATTAAGAAATGGATAAAATGAAAAAGAAATTAAATAAAAAATATTTATCTGCTATAATCCGCTTAATCTGCGTGGGTCTGCGTCCTATTAATATAAAGTTATAATTTTCGGAGGATACATGAAAAAAGTAATGTTTGGAATCTTAACCCTGATCTTGCTGGCAATTCCTGCCCATGCTGCCTTTGTGTTTGAACGTCATGTCGGACAAGAGGTCGTCGCATTTTCAGCTCACTCTCTTGCAATGGGTTCCACAGGTCTTGCAACCGGATACGGTCCACTTGCATCACTCAAGAATCCCGCACTTCTTGGCAACCTGCCTTGTAAACTTATGGTGCAGATCACACCAAATGTGACTAAAAACGATGAAAATCGGGCATTCCCTATCTTTGATTCCTTTGATTCATATATCGATGATGCGGTCTATGCATCAAATGCCCATTTCTTTAATAAATTCTTGCTGGGCTTGATGTATAATGTTCCCATTCAGCAATTCAAAGTCTCTGCTGCCTATTCCTATACGCCGCTCTATGATTTCAATTTCAAATATATCGAGGAAGTGCGCAATAATGAAGGAACCGACTACGGCAACGAACCTCACAAGATCGCTACAAATACCTATAACGGAAGCGGTATGATCTACGCTCACACTCCTGCTGTTGCTGTAACATTTGAGAACAAGAACAGCTTCTTCAAATCTCTTTCCCTTGGCGCATCCTTTTCTCTTATGAGAGGAGATAACACGACAGACTCAACGATCATCTTCACACCATGGGCAAAAGATCGTATGATGAATGATACGGATAGCATTCCTGATGTCATTTTTGAAAGAAAAAATGACTATTCCGGCTATAGGTTCCAAACAGGTATGCTGCTTGATCTCGGTGAGCGCTTCAAGATAGGCATGAACTACACAAGCCGCGCCGAAATCGATAAATCCTTCAGAGCAACGGCAGATACTGCATGGACAGATACCACAGTTTACTATCCCTCAAGGATAGGTTTCGGATTTGAATATCATCCTCGTAATGTATGGGACACCCACTTCTCCTTCGAGATATCTTACGTGAAATGGAGTGACTACAATCCTCTATGGTATGATGTGATAGAATATTATGCAGGTGTGGAGCATCAGATACTCAAAAACCAGCCATTCCGCCTTGGATTCCGCTATCAACCCTATGGCATCGACAAAGAGGTCATCATGACTGCATTCTCTGCAGGCACGAGCATTCAGCTCCCATATAATATGATGCTTGATCTTGGAGCAGAGATCGGCAAGCTAAATTATAATCATGCTGATCTGTTCCCGGACGGTTACTATGCCAATGACAATCTCTGGGATACTGCCCATGCTGACCTACCTGTTGATAGAATGAATCTTGATAAAATTGATGATGTCATGATCAACTTCATGGCAACTCTGACATGGAGATTTTAAATATATTTAAAAGGTTTTTTATGAAGAAAATATTTTTTATCTTGTTGATCGGTTTGCTCTGCCTCGGTATCCTAAATGCTGAAGAGATAAAGCTGAATCTACTTTTCTCAAATGATGTTCACGGTGGCATAGATGCAGTCCCTGCGACTTTTATAAATCCGGATTTCCCTCCCCCACTTGGAGGTGCTGCTTCTGCTGCTACATATATCGAATTGGTACGTGAATATGCACAAGAGAATGGCGAAGCAGTGCTCCTTCTCGATGCCGGTGATTTCTTTCAGGGACATCCTATCGGCACGATGTCGGAAGGTGTGGCAGTCATCAAATATATGAACTGGATCGGCTATGATGCAATGACAATTGGAAACCATGAATTTGATCTTGGCTATGACACACTTCTGAAAACCCTTTCTCTCGCGAAATTCCCGATTGTGTGTGCGAATATTATTGTAGAAGAAACCGGCGAACTCATTCCGGATTGTATTCCATATATAATTAAGAATATCAATGGAATTAACATCGCAATAATTGGGATCTGTACACTTGATACTCCACTCATGAGCTTTCCGGAAAATATTAAGGGTCTAAAATTCGTTGACGCTGCTGAAACTGTAGAAAAGTATATCAAAGAAGTAAAAACTCGCGGTGCTGACCTTATTTTTGTTCTTGGGCATCTTGGCATCCCTTATGATGTGGAATCCGCTTACCAGTATGATATCGTTGAAGGACACGTTAATGATGAAAACAGACGCTGGCCCGATAACGCAATGCATGTTGCTTATAAAGTGCCTGGCATCGATGTATTCTTGGCTGGACATATTCACAAGGGATACAAAAAACCCTGGGAAGAGCCGGAGAATCACACTCTTCTCTTGCAAAATTACGGATATGGTTCGAATATAGGACATCTCATCCTTACGATCGATACTGAAACCAAAACCCTTACCGGATATGAGCTTCCTGCCTATATTGATGGTGATCTTATCGCCCTCTTTTCTGAAGAATTCATTCCTGATCCCTGGTATAAAGATAAGATCGATTCAATGCAGGCAGTTGCAGAAAAAGGCATGGATGAGATCGTTGGTCGCGCCGGTATGCATCTATCCAGGGTTGGCGCCGCACAAAGTATCATCGGAAATCTTGTTATGGATGCGGTTCTCGAAGAAACAAGTGCGGACTTCGCATTTTTGAATCTCGGCGGTGTGCGTGACGATATACAAGAAGGTCCGGTATCTTATCGAGATATTTTTGATGTACTTCCTTTTGACAGTCAGGTGATCACTATGGAAATTGATGGCGCTAAACTAAAAGAGATCATCGAAGTGCGAATTGCCGGCGGACGTCACGGACTGCGCATTGCAGGCGGTGAAGTGGAATACAGCAAAGAATATCCCGATTTTGAACGTGTTACCAATCTCTATATTGGCGGAGAACCCTGGGACCCTGATAAGATTTACACTGTTGCAACTACTGACTTTCTCATGCAGGGAAATTCGGGTCTTACATTGCTTACAGAAATTCCTGAAAAGCAGATCACCTATAAATACATCATTATCAGGGATGCACTTGCAAACTATTTCCGCAGACGTGAGGTAGTGAACGGGCGGATCGACAATCGCTGGATTTTGACCCCTGAAGCTGTGCATTCCGATGTAATTAAAAAACATAATTCTGAGCAAAATTAGTTATCGTCGAAATAAACCATATAAATATTATATTAAGTACTACAACCCTTCGGAGGGTTCATGGATTTGAAAAAAATTCGCTATAAAGGCGACCTGGAAGACACAAAAATACTTTTTAATGTGTACAAAGTACAGCAGATCATTAAATCTCACGAAGAGATACTCAAGGAGCACATAACTTTTCGGGACAAACTTCTTGCTGATTCTGTACGCCTCACCCCGACAATTTCACCACGCATCTATAAGATAATTGAAGCAGTTAAAAAAGATTTTGGACTTAAACAAAAGATCGAGTTCTTTTCTCTTAGAGATAATTCCTACAATGCCTTTGCCTTCAAACAGAAAAATATTATTAGTGTGGTTTTCACTTCTGCCTTGCTTGAGAATTTTGATGATGCAGAGATCAAATTTGTGCTGGGACACGAGCTCGGACATATTGTTTATGATCACAATAAATTGCTCCTGCTCTATAATCCTGACAAAAAAAGCACTACCTTTCTGTCGATCCTTGCAGAGAAAAAATTCCTTACATGGCAAAAAAAAGCTGAAATAAGCTGCGACCGCGTCGGACTGATGGCGTGCAAAAAATATGAAGTTGCAGTACAGAGTTTATTGAAAATATCTTACGGACTGACCGAGAAAAATCTTAACTTCAACCTTCCTGAACTCATGAAACAGCTCGATGATCTTGCAAAATCCGAGTATATGTCGGAACTGAGCACTTCAACCCACCCACTCCTTCCTGTTCGACTGAAAGCGATTGAACTCTTTTCTAATTCTACACTTTTCAAAAAGAGCGGAAAACTGACCGATGAAGAACTACACACAAAAACAGACGAACTGCTCGCACTGACCAAATTCTACCCTCGCACAAAGATCAGAGAGATGATGATGAAGCTCGTTGCCGCCGGAGGTATCTCTATGATCGCTTCCGATAAAGAGATAAACCTTGAAGAGATCAAAAGTCTGGTGAAGATCCTTGCTGATGTCTTTACTGATGACCCGGAAAAAGAGATTATTTATGATAAGGATAAAGCACTGAA
The DNA here is from genome assembly GCA_002049945.1 of Candidatus Cloacimonas sp. 4484_140. Classification (GTDB taxonomy): domain Bacteria; phylum Cloacimonadota; class Cloacimonadia; order JGIOTU-2; family JGIOTU-2; genus Celaenobacter. The sequence continues at coordinate 94 of MVCT01000042.1, read as the reverse complement.
GCAACTGGAAACATCTGAAAAATATCTCAAACATCACTGTACCGATTTAGACCGATACTACACTCTGCACTTTCTGACACTCATTTCCCTCTCT
>MVCT01000041.1 GCA_002049945.1 Candidatus Cloacimonas sp. 4484_140 | reverse complement strand
TAATCTTCGACGAGAGTATCGATCTCATCATGAGTTAAACCAAGATTTTCATCCCAGATAAGATCTGTGGAAACTGAAATGCCGTGACCATCAGTCATATAGTTACCACCGGTTGCTGTCAGTCCCATACTATATAAATTGATTCCGAAATATGTAGCGCAGAAAGATGGAATTGCATTATCGTCGGGGCGAGGACGATTATAAATGAAATCTGTAATTCCCGGCTCATTATTGCCGTTAAAAATAAACCATGGACCATAATCTCGGATCCAATATGTATCGGTATCAGCTATAAGAAATTCTACATTGTCCATATTCACCCCACCGTTATTAAGAGTGTTATATGCAGCGGTTTGACTGTATGATGAGACCACGCAATAGACAATTACATCTTCAGCCATTTCTGCAATGATCGCAGTTGAGATGCCGAGGGGATAGCGAATGAGCACTCCCTGCATCGGATCGAATTCTGCAGGTTGGCGGACAGGCGCTGGAGGTTCGAGAGTATGGAGGAAATCCTTACCGATCTCATCAAGATGTAGTTTTTCTTCTTCGGTGAGCCAGATCGGAAGTTCGCCCGGGTGTTCTTCCTGCCATCGTTCTGCATGTGGAATTTCAGCATAATGTATATAGGTATTGCTGGTGGAATTTGCAAAAAGTGCACCATTCAGACAAAGTGAAAAAGTTATAATAAAAATTGCTTTTTTCATTCAAGAACCTCGTATAGTTTTTTTATTTTGATGGAAATTCTTTACTGTGATTTTTTTGTCAATCCTCTTATCGAATAAAAAACTTGCTTTTAAAAAACTCCTTTCCAATTTCTTGCATACTGAAATTATTCATCAGAATAAATAGATTGTCGAGTCGTGTGAAAAAAAAATATTTAAAACCGAGTATGTTTAAACGTTTTATTAAATTTACTGTCAGAGGTTTGATCGGGACAGCAGTGGACACAGCTGTTCTGTGGTATCTTACTACCTATGCATTCACGACTTATTTCGCAAAATATGTATTAGCGCCTTCAATTTCCTTCGAGATCGCCATACTCGTGGGCTACGTGATCATCTATTTCTGGATATGGAATCACAGAGTGCTCAATAATTTTAAAGACTTTTTTCGGCGAATACCCAAATACAATGTCGCAGTATTATTCTCTTTTGCCGTGAAGCTAATCCTGCTCAATGTAATACAGCAAATATTTCATTTCGAGGTTTTGATATGTAATTTGATAGCACTGTTCTTCTCTGGTTTTATAAACTTCTTTACCAATGAAAAAATAGTTTTCAAAGAGAAGAAAACAGTGGTCGAAGATATCTACGAAAATTTATAACATTTTTCTTATTTACAAAAAACAAAACAATTAATATTCCATAACTCACTTAAATAAAGCAAAATAGGAGTATTTGTAAGCCATTAGCACTCTCAAAACAAGAGTGCTGATTTTAATTTGACATTCTGTTTTTGCGCATTATATTATTTTTTAAATCGTTTAAGATAATAGACGTGAAACCAAAAAAATGAAAGGAGGTTTAAGATGGCTATTATCAGATATCAACCCTTCAGAAATATGCTTGATTCTTTCTTTAGGAACAGTGAATTCATGCCCAGTTTCCAGGACACCAATTTCAGAATGCCTGTTGATATTTATGAAAAAGATGGTATGGTCACAATCGATTTTGAACTTCCCGGCTTGGATAAAAAGGATATTAATATTGAACTTGAAGGGAACAATCTTACTGTTTCCGGGAAAATTCAAAAAGACAGTGAAGTGAAGGAAGAAAATTACTACCGCTGTGAGCGTTCATACGGTGAGTTCTCCCGATCTTTTACCATTCCTGATGGAATTAAGGAAAAAGACCTCAAGGCGACCTATAAAGATGGCGTGCTAAAAGTTACTTTCCCGAAAACCAAGGAGATCGAAAAGAAGAAAAAGATTGAAGTCTCATAAAGTCCTGGTACTCCAAAGCCCGTTCGTTATGTGTGGACGGGCTTTTTTTATCAGCAGAAAATTTGACATGAAAAAATGAGATTATAAAAATATTATGAACTACGAAAGTCACGAAAGGCGTAAAAATTATTTATAATTAAAACCGTCATTTATAGATAAAGTAAATTATTTTTAATAAAGATTTATCTCAATTTTTTTCGTGATTTTTCGTAGTAAAAAAATATCAGTAGGAGATTTAATGAATAGTCAAACAGCTCGTGTAATCGTGTTTTCTACTCCGATGTGTTCGTGGTGCAGAAAGACCAAGGATTATCTCAGAAAACATAATATACGCTTTAAAGATATTGATATTGCAAGGGACCAAGCTGCAGCACGCGATATGGTGCATCGAACAGGACAGCAGGGTGTCCCTGTTATTATGATAAATAATCATCCCATTGTCGGCTTTGATAAGAATAAAATAGACAGGTTATTGGGAATTCAGGATAGAAGTTAAAAATGAAAGGTGATAGTATGTATGATCTCATAATTATTGGTGGCGGACCAGCAGGACTTACTGCAGGAATCTATGCAGCACGATACAAATTGAAAACAGTACTTATTGAGAAAGCCCCATTTGCCGGCGGACAGCTTTTAAAAACATCACATATTGAGAATTATCCGGGTTTTGATGAAGCGGTACTTGGATATGATCTTGCAACAAAAATGGAGAATCAGGCAATTCGTTTTGGGCTTGAGGTAAAAAAAGAAACAATCATAAAGATTAAATTTACAGATAAGAAAAAAAGTGTTTATACAGAAGAAAATGAATATCATGCGAAGACAGCAATAATCGCAACCGGCTCTCAACCAAGAATGCTTGGAGTTCCCGGAGAAAAGGAGTTTTACGGAAGAGGAGTTTCCTATTGCGGTACCTGCGATGCCCCTTTCTTTAAGGACAAGGTCGTTGCTGTGATCGGTGGTGGAAATACAGCGATTGAGGAAGCTCTACACATCGCAAAATATGCTTCAAAAGTCTATATTATCCACCGAAGAGACGAACTCCGCGCGGATAAGATTTGCCAGGAAAAAGCTTTTGCTGAGGAGAAGATAGAGGTCGTGTGGAATTCTATCATTAAATCAATTGATTTTCAGATTTCAGAAGATAGAAAGATTACGATTTTCAATAAAAAGACAGAAAAAGAAAGCAAGTTAAAAGTTGACGGAGTTTTTATCTTTATAGGTTTGAATCCAAATACTGAGCTTATTAAAGGACAGATTGATCTTACTCATGATGGATTTATTGCACAGAAACCCGGAGAAGAAATGAAAACCAATGTTAAGGGTGTTTTTGCTGCTGGCGATGTGCGCGATAAAGAGCTCAGACAAATAGTAAACGCTGCCGGTGATGGCGCTGTAGCAGCTTTTGAAGCAAATAAGTATTTAACTGAACATGAAGTCTAAAATAATAAGGAGTAAGTAATGGCGTTAGCATTAACCGAAGAAAATTTCGAAAAAATCGTGAATGCAGGAAAAGTAGTAGTAGTTGATTTCTGGGCGGAATGGTGTATGCCCTGTAAAATGATTGGTCCAATCATGGATGAACTTGCCAATGAAGTAGATACTGACAAAGTAACTATCACAAAATGTGATGTTGATAAAGAAAGAAATATTGCAATAAATTACAGTATTACAAGCATTCCCAGTATTCTTTTTTTCAAGGATGGAAAGGTCATGGATCAGATCGTGGGTGCTGTCCCCAAAAAGATGCTTGTTGACAAAATCAATGAATTAATATAATGTGCTGAATATTATAAAAAATATCAGATCAGCTCAGGAGCATGTCTTCTGAGTTGATCTACATTAAAATGAGATGAAAGAAATAAGCTTTACACTCAATGACAAAAAGGTTGCTATAACAATCGATCCGATGAAGCGACTTATCGATGTGATAAGGGAAGATTTTCATTTGACAGGTACAAAAGAGGGGTGTGGCATAGGTGAATGCGGTGCATGCACAGTACTTGTCGATAAAAAAGCAGTATGTTCATGTATGATGCTGGTCGGGCAAGTCGAAGGAAAAGAAATCATCACTATTGAAGGTATTGAGAAAGATGGTGAGCTTTCTCCTTTACAAAAGAATTTCATCAAATACGGCGCGATACAATGCGGGTTTTGTACTCCGGGTATGATAATGAGTGCTACCGCCCTACTAATGGAAAATTCCAGTCCAACTGAAGATGATATCCGCATCGCAATTTCGGGAAATCTCTGCCGGTGTACTGGATACGTGCAGATAATCGAAGCGATACAAGCAACTGCTGATGAGTTGAACGCTAAATAAGTTTGATTAATTTATGACAGATAAAATGATCCCACTTTCTTTTGAAAAACTGCTTTATTGGATTTTTCAGGAGTATGAGCAGAACAAAACGATTTTCGGCATTCATGACACGCAGTTTTATCACAAAAACGATAAAAAGTTCTACAAAGTATTGAATGCTTCAATTGAAGAGCCGATCGGACCTGCTGCCGGACCTCATACACAACTCGCACAGAATATTATTGTTTCTTATCTCTGCGGCGGAAGATTTTTCGAGCTGAAAACTGTGCAGAAATTAGATGAACTCGAGATCGAAAAACCCTGCATCGATGCGCCGGATGAGGGATATAATACGGAATGGTCAACTGAGCTTACAGTTTCACAGGCGTATGGCGAATACCTAAAAGCTTGGTTTGTAATTCATTTATTAAAGGAAGTGTTCAAACTTTCTACAAACGAGCAATCCGGTTTTCTTTTCAATATGAGTGTAGGTTATGATCTCGAAGGCATAAAGACGAAGAAAATCGATGATTTCATTGAGCACCTTAAAAACGCTGAAAGAAGTCCTTTATTTAATGAATATAAAAAAATTTTGAGGAAATTTTCTGAGGACAATTCCGAATATTCTAAAATCATTGAAAAGGTTTTGACAAACATTTCAACACATATTTCAGATTCGATAACCCTCTCGACCATGCATGGATGTCCTCCTCATGAGATTGAGTCGATTTGTGAGTATCTGATCACAGAAAAGAAGCTGCACACCTTTGTGAAGCTCAATCCCACATTATTGGGATATGAGAAAGTCCGTAATATTTTGGATGCTCAGGGATTTTTGCATATCGCTTTAAACCGTGAAAGTTTTGAGAAGGATCTTCAATTTGAGGATGCAATTCCGATGTTGAAAAGACTTGCCCGGGTTGCAGAATCAGAAAAGAGAAATTTCGGTGTAAAACTGTCAAATACTCTGGCTGTTATTAATCAAAATACTATCCTGCCAAGTGATGAAAAATATATGTCCGGTCGTGCTCTGTATCCGATAACAATTAACTTATCAGCCGAGATTTCAAAACAATTAGAAGGCAAATTGCCGATCTCATTTTCAGGCGGTGCCTCATACTGGAATATTATTGATATTCTGGAAACGGGAATTAAACCTATTACTATCGCAACGGATCTGCTTAAGCCGGGCGGATATGTGCGCCTGAAACAGCTTGCAGAAACAATAGAAGAGAAAAATATTCCTGATCATCACAGTATTCAAATCGAGAAATTAACTTCACTTGCTGAGAAGGCGATTCGCAACGAACAATTTTCCAGGAAAGAATATCCTTCTTCAGATTTGAAGATAGAAAAAAAATTACCACTTCTGGACTGTTTTATTTCTCCATGTAAAGAGCGTTGTCCTATTCATCAGGATGTGCCTGAGTACATTCTGGCAATTGAGCTTGGGAATTTTGAGGAAGCGCTGCAAATCATTTTTGCGAAGAATCCTCTTCCCAATATCACCGGCTACATTTGCGACCATCAATGTCAGACGAAATGTGCCCGATGGAATTACGAGCAGTCGGTTTCTATAAGAGAATTGAAGAAGATCGCTGCGGGAAAGAATGAAACTCGAAATTTGAAATTTGAAATTGGAAGTACAGAGAAAAAAGTTGCTATTCTTGGTGCCGGTCCAGCGGGATTATCTGCTGCATATTTTTTACGGAGGTATGGATTTGAAGTACATATTTTCGATAAAGGAACGGAAGCAGGCGGAACAGTACAGAATATTATTCCACGTTTCCGAATTCCCGATGAAGTTATAAAAAAAGATGTCGGGCTTCTCAAAGAAATGGGCGTAAATTTTCATTATAATTATCAAAACCAGCATTTTATTCAGGATTTTCAAAGTCAGAAATATGATTATATTTTCATCGGTATCGGTGCTCATATCCCCAAAATGCTGAGCTGGTGCAAAGATAAGGATAATATCTTCGAAGCCCTCTCATTTTTAGAAAATTTAAAAGAGGGAAGGGATTTCAAGCTTGGTAAAAAAATAGCAGTTATCGGCGGGGGAAATTCCGCAATGGATGCTGCCCGTGCTGCAATTCGAGTTCAAGGCGTAGAGAAGGTTTCAATTCTTTATAGAAGAACCCGGGAATACATGCCCGCCGATAAAGAGGAATTCGACAACGCAATCAAAGACGGAGTAAATTTTAAAGAACTCATAAACCCGATTGATTTTACAGATTCAGAGCTTCTTTGCCAGAAAATGGAACTTGGTGAGATGGACAAAAGCGGAAGAAGAAAACCGATTCCGATCGAGAATGTTCATGAGAAATTGGAATTCGATTCAGTTATTATGGCAATTGGGGAAGAGGTTGATAAAGAACTTCTTAAAGAAAATAATATTGAATTTGACGAAAAAGGAAATATATTTTTTAATTCAGAAACTCTCGAAACTTCTCTTAAAAATGTATATATCGGCGGAGATGCTTTGCGCGGACCTTCAACTGTTGTGGAATCGATTGCAGACGGAAAACAAGCCGCTGAAGCTATTCTCATAAAAGAAGGTATCACATTTACCGATACACCCGAAGCCCAATTTAATAAAGAGAAAAGATTCGAACAATTGATCGAGCAGCAGGGATATCTCAGGAAAGAAACTGAAGAATTGCAAAACTCTGAAGAAATTTTATCTGAATCCAGTCGCTGCCTTCAGTGTGATTTTCTGTGCGCAAAGTGTGTCGAGGTTTGTCCGAACAAGGCGAATGTACTGATCAATTTACTGAACGAAGATCATCCTTTTAAAAACGATTTTCAGATAATCCATATTGATGATTTCTGCAACGAGTGTGGGAACTGCATAACCTTCTGTCCTTATAAAAACGGCAAACCTTATAAAGATAAATTCACACTCTTTCATTCCGAGGAATCCTTTAAGGAAAGTACAAATGATGGTGTTATCTTTAATGGGAATTTCATAAAACTGAAGTATAACGATGAAGTATTTGAATGTGTTTTTCACGAACCTCATATTAAGTGGAATTCTGTGCCGAATATTGAAATTATTGACCTGATTGAGTTCTTAATCAAGAAGATAAAAAATAGTTATCTAATATAATTATAAATTCGAGCTGTCATGGACCATTCCATGACAAGTAAATCAAAGGAAACTATGGCTGAAGATGTAAAAATCGCATGTGAAAATTGCACATACTGGCACAATCATCATTGTGAAAATTTCTCATCCAAATGGATGGGAATGGTTACTTCTCCGCACAAGAATTGCGGACAATTCAAGGCTAAAAAATTAAAAAAGAAAAAAGAGGATAACAAAAAAAAATCAAATTCCCCCAATGAATAATTTGACATAAATTTTGCTAATTATAAAAAATACATGAGATCTAAATTTTATCAGGAGATACCGGATAATGAAAACTGTTAATAGTAGTCACAGTATATTGAGCTCGATTTATAAGACCAGACGATTATCCTGTATTTTCTAGCGCAGGAATACCTTCTCACAAACAACATAACACAATAAAAAAATCAAAAATATTAATACCGGCATTTATAATTTTATGTAATTCTGTCGGGATAAGGAGTAAAAATGCGAACGAATAAATTCTTGGGTAGAGATTGGCTCAGCCCAGAAATCGACTATACGAAAGAAGAATGGGAATCATTACTGCGTCTTGCGGAGGAGTTGAAGACTCGATATGCAATTAATGAAGATATGTCCCACATCCTGAAAGGAAAAACACTTTACACTATGTTTTTCAATAGCTCGCTTCGAACCAGAAGTACATTCGCGGTGGGAATTCAGCAACTCGGAGGATTTCATGTGGATCTTGAGCCAGGGAAAACATACACTCCCGCACGCAAAGGATTTGAAGTTCCTTATA